>NZ_JBHJTL010000021.1:0-94147 GCF_042264065.1 Streptomyces sp. NPDC056222
GGCGTGTGCCGGTCGGGGCCTTCGGTGTGCGCGGCGTCCACGTGCGCGAGCACCCGCCCGCGGGGCAGGAAACACACCAGGCCCGGCAGATGGTGTTGAATTTCCTCTGGGGCCCTGGTGCCGTTCGGCACCGGGCCCCTCGACGCGTTCCCAAGAAGAGGTGCAGATGACAGCGGACGACTCGCTCGGTGGCCGACTGGACGACGACGACTACCCCGCCTACACGATGGGCAGGGCCGCCGAGCTGCTCGGCACCACCCCCGGCTTCCTGCGTGCCATCGGCGAGGCCCGCCTGATCACCCCGCTCCGCTCGGAGGGCGGACACCGCCGCTACTCCCGCTACCAGCTGCGCATCGCCGCCCGCGCGCGGGAACTCGTCGACCAGGGCATGCAGGTCGAGGCCGCCTGCCGCATCGTCATCCTCGAGGACCAGCTCGAAGAGGCCCAGCGCCTCAACGAGGAGTTCCGCCGCGCCGCGGGCACACCCCCCGACACGTCCGACTGAGCCGGCGCCCGACACGTCCTGAGCCGGCGCCCGGCCGCCGGAAGGCGGCGGCCCGCTGTGCCGGAATGCCCTCATGGCCGGCCTTGTCGCCTCCGCCTCGGTCCACGACTCCGCCGATGGCGCGTAACTGCTGACGGGCCGGCCGCCGCCTTCCGGGCGCGGCATCTGCAGGAAGTCGCAGGGTTCCATTGCAGCACCGCGGGGCCGGCGGCGCACTTCGAGTTCCACGCACGCCGACGCCCTGGCTCCCCCGTCGTCGAGACGACCGCGCCGTCGACATGCACCAGGCGAGGCATGGCGTCAGATTGGAGGCATCCGACCCGTCGCAAGCAAGCCTGCCCGGCGGGTCGGCCGGACGGCAGGAGGAACTGTCATGACCACACATGTGAGCGATCCCGGCCGGGGAGAGACCACGCGCGGCAGCGGCTGGCTGCTGTTCGCCGCCGTGATCATGATCTTCGGCGGCATCATGACGCTGCTCGCCGGCGTCTCGGCCATCGCGGAGGACGAGGTCTTCCTCACCACCCGCAACTACGTCTACGAGTTCGATCTCACCGGATGGGGCTGGATCCATCTCATCCTGGGCATCGTGATCACGCTGGCCGGCATCGCCCTGTTCTCCGGCGCAACCTGGGCCAGGGTCGTGGGCATCGTGCTCGCGGGCCTCAGCATGATCGCCAACTTCATCTGGCTTCCCTACCAGCCGTGGTGGGCACTGTTGATCATCGCGCTGGACGCCGTCGTCATCTGGGCGCTGTGCGTCGCCCCCCGGCCGCTGAGGGACTGACGTCCAGGCCGCCATGGCACGCGGGACGAGCACCGTGACGCTGCCGGACGTGGTTCTCGTCGTCGGTGTCTCCGGGTCGGGCAAGTCGACGGTCGGACGGCTCCTCGCGGACCGACTCGGCCGGCCGTATCGGGACGCGGACGAGTTCCACTCCGAGGCCAACCGCGCCAAGATGGCCGCCGGTCACGCTCTCACGGACAGCGACCGGGCGCCGTGGCTCGAAGCCATCGGCGCGTGGATGGACCGTGAGATCGCGGCCGGTCGTCCGGCCGTCGTGACCTGCTCCGCTCTCAAGCGCGACTACCGGGACAGGCTGCTGGCGGGGCGCCCCGGAGTCCGTCTCGTCTACCTGCACGGATCGCGTGATCTCCTTCGCTCCCGACTGGCCGCCCGGCACGGTCACTTCTTTCCGGCGGACCTCTTGGACAGCCAGCTCGCGGACCTGCAGGAGCCGGGGCCCGACGAACACCCGCTGGTGGTGGAGATCGACCGGACTCCGGAGGCGATCGTCACGGCGGTGCTCTCGCTCTTGCGCCGGGAATCCGCCTCCGGGGCTCTGCCGGCCGGATCCGTCACGGAACATGCCGCCGTCCATGAGGAGCCTTCGATGACCCCCAGTCCCACGGGCACACAGTGGCGGTTGACCCGTGACGGACAGAGCGCCGTGGTCGCCCAGTTGGGCGGAGCGCTGCGCGACTACGTCGTGAACGGCCGAGCGCTGCTCGACGGGTTCTCCGCCGAGTCCGCCGTCACGGGCGGGCGGGGGCAGCTGCTCGCCCCCTGGCCGAACCGCGTGGGTGGCGGACGCTACCGCTTCGGCGGCCGGGAGCACCAACTACCCCTGACCGAACCGGAGAACAACAACGCGATCCATGGGCTGGTCCGCTGGACGCCGTGGACGCTGCTCGCCCGCACCGACGACGCGGTCAGAGTCGGCACGACGCTCTGCCCTCAGCCCGGATATCCCTTCCTCCTGGAAGTCTGCGCCGAATACCGGTTGGGGCCCGAAGGGCTCGAGACCGCGATCTTCGCCACCAACTCCGGCACGGGGCCTGCTCCCTACGGAGTGGGCCAGCACCCCTATCTGACGGTCGGCACCGACCTCGTCGACAGCGCGCTGCTGACCGTTCCCGCCCGGTACCGGCTCCGCACCGACGGCCACGGACTGCCGATCGGCCAGGAGCCCGTCGACGGCACCGCGTACGACTTCCGCACCGAGCGCCCCATCGGCGGCCTGCGGCTGGACACCGCCTTCACCGGACTCGACCGCTCCCCCGGCGGCCGGGCCGTGGTGCGCCTGGCGCATCCGTCCGGGCTGCGGGGCGTCGATCTGTGGCTCGGCGACGGCACCCGGTGCGTACAGGTCTACACGGGCGACACACTGGCCGAACCGGAACGGCGGCGCCGCGGTGTCGCCGTCGAGGCCATGTCCTGTCCGCCGGACGCGTTTCGCACCGGCACGGATCTCACGGTCCTGGAGCCGGGCGCGACACACGTGCTCCGGTGGGGTCTCAGCCCGTGGGGGTCGCCGTGACCCCGACCCCGCGGCCTCCGCTCGTACCCGGCATGAGCGCGCAGGACTTCCGCGTGCTCTACGAGCGACTGCGGCGCGGGGCGTCCCGGTCGGCCCCGGACGGTCGGCCCGGCGCCCTGCGCCATGCGACGCCCGAGCGTGTGGTGGCAGCCGCCGCGGAAGTCCGCCTCGGACGTACGGTGTCGCTGGCCGCTCCGATCGAGACCGTACCGGGCCCCGACGACCCCGAGCCGGCCCGGCACCGGATGACCGGACCGGCCCCGGGCGAACTGGGCGCGGACGGGCTGCACTTCGCCACCGATCGCTTCGCCATGAACGTGCACGGGGACGCGGACAGCCATCTCGACGCCCTGTGTCACGTGGTGCTCGACGGGGAGTTGTACGGAGGGGTGCCGGCGAGCAGTGTGACGGCCGAGGGGGCCCGTGCGCTCTCCGTGGGCCTGGCGGCCGACGGCATCGTCGGTCGGGGCGTGCTGCTGGACATCCCCCGGCTGCGTGGCGTGCGCTGGCTGGAACCGGGCGACAGTGTGACCTCGGACGATCTGACGGCTGCCGAGGCCGCGCAGGGGGTACGCGTCGGGCCGGGGGACCTGCTGTTCGTCCGAGTGGGGCATCGCCTCCGCCGTACGGAACTCGGACCGTGGGACGCGGCGGCGGCTCGGGCCGGCCTCCACCCGACCGCCGTGGCGTTCCTGGCCGAGCGGAAGGTGGCGGCCCTGGGCGGGGACGGCAACAACGACACCGCGCCCAGCGCCGTGGAGGACCTCGCCTTCCCGGTGCATGTCCTCGCCATCCACGCCCTCGGCATCCATCTGATGGACTACCTGCAGTTCGAGGACCTGGTTCGGGTTTGCGTGCCGGTGGGACGCTGGAGCTTCCTGTGTGTGGTGGCTCCCCTACGGCTGCCCGGGGCCACGGGCTCGCCGGTGAACCCGATCGCGGTGCTGTGAGCCCGGTGCAGACAGTGCCCTCGGGTCGCCGTCTGTCAGGAGGGCGGCTACGTTCGTCGGGGTGGGGAAACGCAGGGTCTCCGCCGTCCGGGTGGGGACGCAGGGTCTGCGTGGCGCGGAGCGACAGGTCCTGACGCCAGGCAGGGCCATGAGCTCAAGGACGGTGGTCGCCGTGGGCGACGCTCCCCACTACGACGTCATCATTGTCGGTACGGGCGCCGGCGGCGGCACCCTCGCCCATCGACTCGCCCCGTCCGGCAAACGGGTCCTCCTCGTCGAACGCGGCGGCTACCTGCCGCGCGAGCGCGACAACTGGGACTCGACCGCCGTCTTCGTCAAGGGCAAGTACCGAGCCCCGGAATTCTGGCTGGACAAGAACGGCGACGAATTCCCGCCCGAGGTCAATTACTACGTCGGCGGAAACACGAAGTTCTACGGCGCCGCCCTGTTCCGGCTGCGGCCCCAGGACTTCGGCGAGCTCGCCCATCACGGCGGCCTCTCTCCCGCCTGGCCGATCCGGTACGAGGATCTGGAGCCGTACTACACGCAGGCCGAGCACCTCTACCTCGTGCACGGACGGCACGGCGAGGATCCCGGCGAGGGTCCGGTGAGCGCGCAGTACGCCCATCCGCCCGTGGAGCACGAGCCGCGTATCCAGCAACTGAGCGACGACCTGGAGAAACGCGGGCTGCACCCCTTCCACCTGCCGATCGGTGTCAATCTCAGCCAGGAGGACGGTGGCCGGGCCACCCACTCGAGTGTCTGCATCCGATGCAACCGGGTGGACGGGTTTCCGTGTCTGGTGCGCGGCAAGTCCGACGCCGAGGTGATCTGTGTCGAGCCGGCCCTGCGGCACCCCGACGTCGAGATGGTCACGGACACGCATGTGGTCCGCCTGGAGACCGATGCGAACGGACGCCGGGTCAGTGCGGTCGTCGGACGGCTCCCCGACGGCTCGGAGGTCCGGTTCACGGCGGATGTGGTGGTCGTCTCCTGTGGGGCGGTCAACTCCGCGGCGCTGCTGCTGGCCTCGGCGAACGAGCACCATCCCCACGGTCTCGCGAACGGCTCCGACGTGGTCGGGCGCTTCTACATGCGACACAACAACCTGGCGCTGATGGCCGTGTCGAAGGAACCCAACGACACCCAGTTCCAGAAGACTCTGGCCCTGCACGACTGGTATCTCGGTGCGGACGACTGGGATTTCCCGCTGGGCGGCATCCAGATGCTGGGCAAGTCGGATGCCGAGCAGATCCACGGCGAGGCCCCGCGGTGGGCCGGCGCGGTCGCACCGGACATGCCGTTCGAGGTGCTGGCGCATCATGCCGTCGACTTCTGGTTGTGCGGTGAGGACCTGCCGCTGGCCGACAACCGGGTCACCCTCGACGGCGACGGCCGCATCCACCTGGCTCTCGACGAGAAGAACAACGTCGAAGGCCTGAAGCGGCTGCGGCACAAGCTCCAGGGCATGCTCGGCCACCTGGGCATGCACAAGGACCACCTGCTGTCCCGCAGCATCTATCTGCACAAGGGCATGCCGATCGGTGCGACCGCGCACCAGGCGGGCACCGTGCGCTTCGGCACCGACCCCGCCACCTCCGCGCTGGACGTCAACTGCAAGGCCCACGAGCTCGACAACCTCTACGTCGTCGACACGAGCTTCTTCCCCAGCATCGGCGCGGTCAATCCGTCCTTGACGGCGATCGCCAATGCCCTGCGGGTCGGTGACCACCTTCTGGAGCGGCTGGGCTGAGGCCGGCGCCCGCTGGACCGATCGGACGAAGATGTTCGGCCCAACGGCTCAACGGCCGTTCTCCCTGCATGCCGACCACCTCGGCCGGTGATTGCGTGACCTCCGTGCCCGCCCCGGCAACAGCCCGGGTGGGACGCAGCCACGCAGCGAGGAGGCAGGGCGTCATGGGTTCGACCATGGAGGAAGCACCGCAGGGTGTGATCCCCGCACGTCTGCTGCAGGGCCAGAAGGCGCTGGTCACCGGCGCCAATTCGGGCATCGGCAAGGCCACGGCCATCGGCTTGGGCCGCGCGGGCGCAGACGTGGTGGTCAACTACGTCGCGGACCCCGAGTCCGCGGAGAAGGTCGTCGAGGAGATCGCCTCGTTCGGGGTGCGCGCGGTGGCCATCGAGGCGGACGTGTCCAAGGAGGACCAGGTCACGGCGATGATGGACCGGATGGTCGAGGAGTTCGGGACCATCGACGTCCTGGTCGCCAACGCGGGACTGCAACGGGACGCCCGGTTCACCGACATGACCCTCGCCCAGTGGCAGAAGGTCATCGACGTCAATCTCACCGGTCAGTTCCTGTGCGCCCGGGAGGCGGTCAAGGAGTTCCGGCGCCGTGGCGTGGTTCCCGAGGTGTCCCGCGCCGCCGGGAAGATCGTCTGCATGAGTTCGGTGCACCAGATCATCCCCTGGGCGGGCCACGTCAACTACGCGTCCTCCAAGGGCGGTGTGCAGATGATGATGCAGACCCTGGCCCAGGAGCTCGCACCGGAGAAGATCCGGGTGAACGCGGTCGCCCCGGGGGCGATCAAGACGCCGATCAACCGCGACGCCTGGGAGACGCCCGAGGCCCGGGAGGACCTCCTGAAGCTCATCCCGTACGACCGGATCGGTGACCCCGAGGACATCGCCAACGCCGTCGTCGCACTCGCCTCCGACCTCATGGACTACGTGGTCGGGACCACCCTGTACGTCGACGGTGGGATGACCCTCTTCCCGGGTTTCGCCACCGGCGGCTGATCCCTCCCGGACCGTCACGAACAGCGAAGGCGTGCATGTCCACCTCGTTCCATCTGCTGGCAGATGCCCCGGCCCAACTCCTGCCGGCACGCGAACTCATGGCCTTCACCCTGGCGTCCCACATCATCCTGGTCCCCTTGGGCGTCGCCTTTCCCTTCATCACGTTGGTCATGCACTACCGCGGGCTGCGCCGCAAGGACGAGACGGCCCTGCTCCTTGCGCGGCGCTGGTCGGCGGTCATGGCGGTGCAGTTCGCGCTCGGCATCGTCACCGGCACGGTGCTCTCCTTCGAGTTCGGCCTGCTCTGGCCGGGGCTGATGGGCAGGTGGGGTGATGTCTTCGGCATCGGATTCGGCGTCGAGGCCTGGGCGTTCTTCCTGGAGGCCGTCCTCATCGCCATCTATCTGTACGGGTGGCGGCGGCTGAAGCCCCGTACGCACTTCCTGCTCGGGCTGCCCCTCCCGGCCGCCGCGCTCCTCGGCGCGTTCGGCATTCTGGCCGCCAACTCCTGGATGAACACACCACAGGGCTTCTCCCTGGACTCCGAGGGCAACCCGGTCGACGTGAACGTCTGGAAGGCGATCTTCACCCCGATGTTCGGGCCGCAGTACTGGCACTTCGTCGTGGCGATGATCATCACCGCGGGGTTCGTGGTGTCGGGCGTCTACGCCGTGGGGTGGCTGCGCGGCCGACGGGACCACTACCACCGGCTGGGTTTCGCCGTTCCGTTCACCATCGCCGCGGTGGCCACTCCGGTGCAGTTCGTCCTGGGCGACTCCATCGCCCGGTCGGTGTTCCACAAACAGCCGGTGAAGTTCGCCGCGTTGGAGATCGTCTGGGAGACCGACACCCGGGTGCCGGAGTACCTCTTCGGACGTCTGCAGGAGGACGGGAGCGTCAAGGGCGGCATCAAGATCCCCCTGCTCGACTCCATCCTGGCCGGATTCAGTCCGGACACCAAGGTGGTGGGACTGACCTCCGTTCCGGCGGACCAGCGCCCCACGGCCACTCAGGCGACCATCGCCCACTGGGCCTTCGACCTCATGGTCGTGATCGGCTCCGTACTGGTGCTGCTCGCCCTCTGGTACGGGCTGGTCTGGCTGCGGCACCGCCGGCTTCCCGCCTCGAAGTGGTTCTACCGCTCGGCGGCCTGCGCGGGCGTCGCCTCCGTCGTGGCCGTCGAGTGCGGCTGGATCGCCACCGAGGTGGGACGCCAGCCCTGGATCGTCTACCAGAACATGCGGGTCGCCGAGGCGGTGACCTCGACCCGCTCCACCACCCTGTGGATCATGCTCGCCGTGGTGATGGTGGTGTACGTGTTCCTCTTCGGCTCATTCCTCGTCATTCTGCTCAGGATGCGTACGCGCTGGCGGCTCGCCGACGAGCAACGGGCCGCGGGAGGTGCGGTCCACGCGCCGGAGGCGGACACCCCCTACGGACCGAGGGAGCCCCTCCCCGCGGGCGACGCCCCCGCCGGCGGCGGAGCGGCCCGTGCCGAGGACGGCCGCCCATGACCGCCGACCTCATCGCCGTGGTGTTGCTCCTCGCCGTGGCCGCGTACGCCTGCGGGGGCGGCACGGACTACGGGGCCGGCTTCTGGGATCTGACCGCCGGGGGCACGGAACGCGGCAGGCGGCCCCGATGGCTCATCGACCATGCCATGGCCCCCGTCTGGGAGGTCAACAACGTCTGGCTGATCTTCGTCCTCGTCATCATGTGGACCGGCTTCCCCGTCCTGTTCCAGACCGTGTTCTCCGCGATGTGGCTCCCGCTGGCGCTGGCCGCCATGGGCCTCGTCCTGCGCGGCGCCGGCTTCGCGTTCCGCAAGCCCACCCAGCGGCTCGCCGGCCGGCGGCTGTACGGTGCCCTGTTCGCCGTGGCCTCGGTCGTCACGCCGTTCTTCCTCGGGGCCGCCGTAGGCGGGGTCGCGTCGGGGCGGGCGGCACGCGGCACCGAGGCTTCGGCGGACGCCTGGGCCAACCCCACCTCCGTGATGTTCGGGCTGGTCGCCATCGCGACCACGGCGCTCCTGGGCGCGGTGTTCCTCACCGGGGACGCCCGTCGGTTCGATGCCCCCGATCTGGTCGGCTACTTCCGGCTGCGGGCGCTGAGTGCTCTCGCCGTGCTCACCGTCCTGGCCGTGATCACCGGGTTCGTCACCCATGAGGACTCCCCGCACGTGTGGCGGGGACTCACGCACGGCCTGGGGCTGCTCTTCGTCGTACTGGCCGGGGTGGCCGCACTCGCGACGGCCTGGCTGCTCCTACGGACGCCGAGCGCGTGGCTGCGCGTCGCGGCGGTGGCGGTCGTCGCCTGCGCCGTCATCGCCTGGGGCATGGCCCAGCGCCCCTACCTGATCCCCACGTCACTGACGGTGGCCGACGCGGCGGGCGCACCCGCCACGCTGACCTGGCTGGCGATCGTCACCCTGGTGGCCCTGGTGGTGGTCATGCCTGCCGTCGCCCTCCTCTACTGGCTGGACACCCACGGCGAGCTGGAAGAGCTCACCGAGGCCGAACTGCGCAGTGGAAGCGGCGCGGACGGTGAGGGTGCTCCACCCGGCGGCTGACCGCCCGGACCCCGCTCGACATCCCCTCGCGCCCGGACGCCGACGAAGGAAGCCGCTGTGACCGACGACGAGATCCTCCTCGGACTCGCCCTGACGCTGGTGCTCGCCACCGGCTCGCAGATCCTGGCGAGCAAGCTGCGCCTCCCTGCGCTGATCATCCTGCTTCCGGTCGGGTTCGCCGCCGGCGCGATCACTGATGTCATCCATCCGGACAGGTTGATGGGGCCGGCCTTCTCCGCCCTGGTATCGCTGTCCGTCGCGGTGATCCTTTACGACGCGGGTCTGGGGCTCGACCTGCGCAAGCTCAAGGGCCACACCCGGGGCATCGTGGGACGACTCCTGGTGTACGGCGTGCTGCTGACGTTTCTGATCACCGCTTCGGTGTCACCCGCGATGTTCGACATGCCCCTCAGGGTGGCATCGATGCTCGGCGTGATCCTCGTCGTCTCGGGCCCCACCGTCGTGGGTCCGCTGCTCGACTTCGTGCGGCCGACCGACAAGGTGCGGCGCATCCTGATCTGGGAGGGGACGCTGACCGACCCGATCGGCGGCATCCTCGGCGCACTCACCTTCCACGCCATCGCCACGACGCACCAGGTAGACATCGGCCGGGGATACCAAATCGGCCAGTTCGCCATCAGCCTCGCCGTCGGTCTGGTCGGCGGGGCCGTGGGAACAGCACTCCTCTGGTTCACACTGCGCACCCTGAGACTCGGCGAGACCCTGGGGACACTGTCGCAACTGGCCACGGTGATCGCCGTGTCGGCGGGCTGCGACATCGTGCGGGACGACACGGGGCTCATCGCCGCGATCGTCGTGGGACTGGCCGTCGCCAACATCCGCGGCTTCGACATGCCCTCTCGGCGCCCCTTCCTCGAGACCCTCGTGCAGCTGATCATCGGTCTGCTCTTCATCTCCATCTCCTCCACCGTCACCCCGGCATCCCTGGTACCGGTCCTTCTTCCCTCGCTCGCCCTCATCGCGATCCTCGTCCTGGTGGTGCGGCCGCTCGTGGCCTACCTCTCGACGACGCACTCGGGTCTCACACGAGGCGAGCGGGCCTTCATCGGATGGATGGACCCGCGCGGCATCGTCGCGGCGGCCACGGCGTCGGCCTTCTCCGCCAGCCTGGTCGACCGGGGGATCAGCGGGGCCGGGAGGATCCTTCCCGTCACCTTTCTGGTGATCGTGGGAACCGTCCTGCTCTACTCGCTGACGGCGGCACCGGTCGCCCGACGGCTGGGCGTCGTCAGACAGGCGGGCACGCGCATTCTCCTGGTGGGCGGGGAGCCGTGGGTGGTCGACCTGGGACGGGCCCTGCGGTCCGCGGGACTGGACGTGCTGATGTGGGCGGGACTCGACGAGCAGCGCGAACGCATCAAGGAGACGGGGATCGACCTGGCCACAGGCGATTTGCTGGCCACGGCCATCAACCCCGGGGCCCGGCTGGAAGGAGTGACGGCCGTGTTCCTGGCCACCGACGACGACGACTTCAACGCGCTCGCCTCGGTCGTGATGCAGGACAACGTCGAAGGGCCTGTCTACCGAGTCGGCCCACCGCACGACAGCCACGGAGTGGTCGCTCCCTACACCGGCGGCGACATCCTCTTCGGCCGTTCCCTCGTCCGTCACGTCCTGACGGAGCGCTACGAGCGGGGCGCCCGGTTCCTGGTGCAGCCCGCCTCCGCCCCGGTGCCGCCGGAGCACGACACTCTCTTCGTGGTGCGGGCCGACCACCGACTGGAACCTGTCACCGAGCGGCAGCGGACCGTCCCGCAGGAGGGCGACACCGTCGTCCTCCTCGGTTCCGTCCCGACAGCCGCCGGACAGTGAACGTCGCGCACGGGCTCCGTGCGACTACTTCCCGCCCCTACGCGTTTCCTCGAGCATTTTGTCCAGGGTGATCGCCGCGTCGATCAGGGCAAGATGGGTGAAGGCCTGGGGAAAGTTGCCCAGCTGGCGCCCCGTCAGGCCGATCTCCTCGGAGAACAGCCCCAGGTGGTTGGCGTAGGTGAGCATCTTCTCCAGCACCAGTCTGGCCATGTCGGTGCGTCCGGCCCGTGCCAGGGCGTCGACATACATGAACGTACAGAGAGAGAACGTTCCCTCGGAGCCGCGCAGTCCGTCGGGTGACGCCTCGGGGTTGTAGCGGTAGACCAGGCTGTCGCTGACCAGCTCACGTTCCATCGCGTCCAACGTCGACTTCCACATCGGATCGTCCGGCGTGATGAACCCGACCGTCGGCATGCGCAGCAACGACGAGTCGAGCACGTCGTCGCCGTAATGCTGCACGAAGGCCTGCTTGTTCGGGTCCCATCCCCGGCTGAGCACCTGCGCGTAGATCTCGTCACGCGCGTCGACCCAGCGGCCGCCGGCAGCGGGTCGGCCGTCGTCGGTGGCGATCCGCAGGGCGCGGTCGAAGGCCACCCAGGACATCACGCGGCCGTACGTGAAGTCCTTCCGGCCGCCACGTGTCTCCCACAGTCCTTCTCCGGCGGCGTCCCAGTGGTCGACCAGCCAGTCGAGGAGCGTGTGCAGCGCTTTCCAGCCCCCGGTGTCGAGATGCATGCCGTGCTGGTGCGCGAAGTAGATGCTGTCGAGCGCCTCACCGTAGATGTCCAGTTGGAGCTGGCTCGCCGCCCCGTTGCCGATGCGGACCGGGGAGGATCCGCAGTACCCCTCCCAATGCTCCAGGGTCTCCTCGACCAGGTCGGAGGAGCCGTCGACGCGATACATGATGTTCAGTGGCCCGGTGCCGTCTCCTTCGCCGGCCTTCTCCTTGACGCGGTCGTGCAGCCAGCTGATGAACGCCCGCGCCTCGCCCCTGAAGCCCAGGCCCAGCAAGGCGTACACCGAGAACGAGGCGTCACGGATCCAGGTGAACCGGTAGTCCCAGTTACGCTCGCCGCCCAACTGCTCGGGCAGACCCGTCGTGGGGGCTGCCACCAGGGCGCCGCTCGGGGCGTAGGTCATGAGCTTCAGCGCCACCGCCGAGCGTTCCACCGCTTCCCGCCAGCGGCCCGAGTAGGTGGACTGGCCCAGCCACGAGCGCCAGAAACGGACCGTCTCGTCGAAGAGCTGCTCGAACTCCGTCAGGCGGACCTCGTGCGGCGGCCCGCCGGGGAACGACTCCATGATCATGCCGCGCTGCTGCCCCGCCTGCAGGGTCAGACGGAAACGGAGGTCCTTGTCTCCCGAGAGGGCGGTCAGCAGCCGGTCGTCCTGCGGCTCTCGGACGGCGTGGACGGCGAGGTCCATCACCTCCGAAGTGAACAGGGCCCCGTGCTCCGTGATGTGCATCTCGTGCGGCTTGCGGCCGTAGTCGAAGCGCGGAGCGATCTCCCCTTCGAAGGTCATGCTGCCCCGGACACAGCGCAGCATGCGGACCAGACGGTGCCGGTCCGTCGCCGTCGTTCCGGTCACCGGCATGAAGTCGACCACCTCGCCCGCCCCGGCCTCGGTCATGAAGCGCGTCACGAGAACGGCGGTGTCAGGGTGGTACAGCTGCTTGGTGGTGTAGGTGCCCGCGGCCGGCCTGACGGTGAAGTGGCCACCGTTCCGCCGGTCGAGCAGGGCCCCGAAGACACTGGGCGAATCGAAGCGGGGACAGCAGAACCAGTCGATCGTCGCATCGGTGGTCACGAGGGCCGCGGTCTGCAGATCACCGATGAGGCCGTGGTTCTCGATCAGGGGGTAGTCGTCCATCGTGAGCCCCTTTCGGCCCCGGAAGACGACGATCGGGCACCGTCCCGCAGAGCCCGAGGTGATCCAGGCGCCATTCGGCCAGCTTAGGCCGACGGTGTCGTCCCGTCCTGGCGAGCACGTCGCATCGGGCGTCGACAGGAGCTCTGCCGCTGCGCGGCTCCGAGAACCGCTCTACCGTGAGGTGACAGAGCTCCCGCTGAGGGAGCCCGCGGTCTCGTGTGCCTCGATGAACAACGGAACCCTCCGGGTGAAGGGGGCGTGACGTGGGCATCCTGACGTCCTGGGCGGCCAGATTCAGGCTGCGGCAATACATCAAGGCAAGCCTGTGGATCGTGCCGTTGCTCGGTCTCGTCCTCGGCGTCCTCCTCGCTGAGCTCGCCCTCACCGCCGACAGCACGGACTGGCCGCCGAGCGGGTGGCACTACTCCGCGACGACGGCGAGCGGCGTTCTCTCCGCCATCGTGGGGGCGATGGTGGCACTGCTCGGATTCGTCGTCACCATCGGCGTACTCGTCGTACAGCAGGCGACGGGAACCCTCTCCCCCCGCTACATGCGCCTGTGGTACCGGGACCGGCTGCAGAAAGCGGTACTGGCGACCTTCACCGGGACGTTCGCGTTCGCGTTCTCCTTGCTGCGCAGCGTCGAAACCGACTCCGTCCCCGACCTCGGGGTCACCCTGGCCGGCGTGGCGGTGGCCGTCAGTCTCGTGCTCCTGCTCGTCTACCTCAACCGGTTCACCCACAGTCTCAGACCGGTGGCCATCGCCGAACTGGTCACCCGCATGGGAGAGGCCGTCTTCGCCGGCGGAACCGTGGCGATCCGGAACGCGGCGCCACGCGGCGAAGGAGCCGGGCCGTTCGACGGCCCGGTAATGCGCCTGCGTACCGAACGCGGTGGAGCCATCCAGGCGTTCAACGCGGCCGGGCTGATCGCGGAGGCGGCGCGCCACGACTGCGTCTTCGTCGTGACCCGGCTGATCGGGGACTTCGTACCGCCCGGGACCGTCCTGGTCGAGGTCCACGGGGGCAGGTCGCATCCGGACCCGGAGCGGGTGACCTCGCTCGTCGCCCTCGGGGCCGAGCGCACCATCGAACAGGATCCTGCCTTCGCCCTGAGGGTCCTCGTCGACATCGCCATCAGGGCCCTCTCCCCCGCGGTGAACGACCCTACGACCGCGGTACAGGTGCTCAACTACATCGAGTCGTACCTGCACAGAGTCGGCAGCGTGAATCTCCCCGGTCGTTACGTCCTGGCCGACAGCGACGGGCACGCCCGGCTCGTGCTACCGGGGCGGAACTGGGAGAACTACCTTCAGCTCGCCGTCTGCGAGATCCGCGACTACGGAGAGTCGTCCGTGCAGATCTGCCGACGGCTCCGAGCGTTGCTCAACGGCTTGCTCGACGCCCTGCCGCCTTCTCAGCACGCCGCTGTGCGGGCGGAGATCAGCCTGTTGCAGGAGTCGATCGATCGGGAGTTCACCGACCCGGCCCGCCGGGCCATCGCGCAACAGCCCGACCACCAGGGCATCGGCGGGCTGCACCCCTCGTAGAGGAGCTCAGACGTACGGCGCGGGCCGCCCCGGCCGTCGATCAGGGGAGGCCGGTGTGCGGTGGCGGCCTGCGCGAGTCGGGAGAGGGGCAGCCGCCGCCCTCGCAGGGACCGCCCACGCCGCACCTGCCTCGGTTCGGCCCACGCCAGGGACCGGTGCGCCGGATCCGGCCATAATTGCACGACCATGGGCAAAAAGCTGACCTCAGCGCTCCTCGCGCAGAACACGGGACAGACCGAGCGCCGCCGTCCGTACCGCCGGGGCCAGTTGGGCGGGGCGGAAGCGCGAGCGCGGCACCGCCACGGTCAGGGCGGCCACCGCGACGCCTCCGGCGAAGACGAGCGGCGATGCAGCTCACACGCGGTGCGGCCTCCTGCTCCTCATAAGCGAGGCCCGAGACCTGGATCTTCTCCAGGGCCATACGCAGGCGGGCCGGGTCGGTGATCGAGTGCGGCGTGAGGCTGGGCAGTGGCCGGGACAGGACCTCCTCGGTCAGCTCCGCGCCGGAGAACGCCGGCAGGGCCTTGCCCACCCCGGTGAACAGACGTTGCCCCATCGAAGCGGTGCTGACTAGATCGACAGGTATCGCCATCCACCCGGGGACGCCGACGCGCACCGCACGTGACTCGCCCCCCACCGCCCAGGCCGGGGCGGAGGCGTTGGAGTTCTACCCGTACGAGCCGCCCGACGCCCCGTACCGGGGGCTCGCCCTCCACGGAGGCGTGGCACTGGGTGGCACTGGGCCATGTCCCGGGTCTTCGGTGACCGGTACGCGGAGGAACGCCCCGAACCGACCTTCGCTCCGGGTGAGTACGACGAACTCCGACCGGTGCGGGCCTGGTTTAATGATCTCCGTTTGAAATGAACATCGCCAACAGCGGCGGTCCGGCCTGGCGTTGAGTGCAGTGTCACGACCCCCCGCGCCACGCCCACTGTGCGTCAGTCAACGGCACGGCCGTACCCAACGATCCGATGATCGGTAAGACATGCCCTGGCCGAGTCACGGCGTGCCGCTCCCCGACAGGGGTGCGCGGGCGGTCCGTTGCGTGGGGAAGGGGCCAAGGGCCGAGCACAGCAGGGGAGCCCACACGGACGTACCGCTGAATCCGCCGCCACCGGCCGGAGCCGTGGTCATCACGACGCGGTCGGGGCGCAGGAGGACCGCGTCCGCCCGGCCCGCACGCAGCCAGGCTGCGAGGGTTCCGTCGTCGACG
This sequence comes from Streptomyces sp. NPDC056222, assembly GCF_042264065.1. Lineage (NCBI taxonomy): Bacteria > Bacillati > Actinomycetota > Actinomycetes > Kitasatosporales > Streptomycetaceae > Streptomyces > Streptomyces sp. NPDC056222. The sequence continues at coordinate 15,575 of NZ_JBHJTL010000021.1, forward strand.
ACGACCGTTTCGCCGGGGTCGGCGTCGACGACGCCCGAGGCGTACAGGTGAATGATCCGTGCGCCGAGAGCCTGGGCGACGGCCCGGACGACAGGCGCGGGCGGCACGGCCGACAGGACCGCGAAGGAGTCGCCGAGCACGTCGTCGAGGCGGGCGCGCTCGCCGTCCGTCGTCACCCACGGCTGGGGCACCAGCGTGCCCGCCAGACGGCGGCCGGACAGGCGCCCGTGCTGCACCAGGGCGCCACGGACCAGGGCCGGGCCGAGGCCGTTGACGGAGAGGTACGAGGCGAGGCCGGGGATACGGCAGACCGCCCCGAGCGCGGTACGGCGTACGGCGGCGGCCTTGTCCTGACCGCCGGTCATCGCCCAGCCCATGGCGACCGCGAGGCGGATCATGTGCCGGACGTGGGGCTTGCGCTCACTCTCGTAGGAGTCGAGCAGGCGCTCGTGCGCGCCCTGCTCCAGCACGCGGGCAAGCTTCCAGGAGATGTTGTAGGCATCGCGCAGCCCCGAGCACAGGCCCTGCCCGACGAACGGCGGGGTCAGGTGCGCGGCGTCCCCGAGGAGGAACACGCGGCCCCGGCGCCAGCGGTCGGCGATGCGCGCCTTGAAGGTGTACCGCGTCTGCCGTACGACCTCGAAGCCGGCGCCGTCGTGCGGGACGTCAACCCAGGGCGCCACCAGTTCGCGCAGGCGCCCGGGATCCGGCTGCTCGCCGTCTCGCAGCCGGAACTCCCAGCGGTAGCGGTCCTCGCCGACGCGCATGAAAGTCCCCGGTCGGGCGGGGTCGCAGACCTGGTCGACTCCTTCCCAGGTCCGTACCGGCAGGCTGGTACGGACGTCGAGGACCGTCCACGCCTCCTCGAAGTTCAGGTCCTCCCACCCGGCGCCGATCTCGTCACGGGTGAGACTGTTGGCACCGTCGCAGCCCAGGACGGCGTCCGCCCACATGTGCTCCACCGTGTCCGTGGCCTCGTCGCGCAGCGTGACCCGCACCCGGCCCGGTGCACCGTCCGGTGCGTCCTGCGCGTCCTGCTCGACGGCGATCACCTCTGCCCCGCCCCGCAGTTCGCACTCCGGATGGCGAGCCAGGGCGTCCCGCAGCAGCCGTTCGAGTTCGGGCTGGTCGTACAGGGTGGTCTGCGGGAAGCCGTGGTGGCCGTGCGGATCGTCCCGCCGGAACTCGGCCATCACCCGGTGCCCGGCGTCCAGCAGCCTGAGGCCGTTGGCGGGCCGTGCGATGGCGGTGAACTCCTCGTGAATGCCCACGGCCTGGAGGATCCGGCGGACCTCGTCGTCCATGGCCACGGCGCGCGGCAGCGGGTACACGTCCCGGTGCCGCTCCAGCAGGATGCTGCGCACCCCTCGGCGGGCGAGCAGGATCGCGGCGGTGACACCGACGGGACCCGCCCCGACGATGACCACCGACGCCGCCCGGGCTTCGCCGCCCGGAACGTCCTGGGTCGATTTCATGCGCGGCTCACTCCGTGTGCTGGTCGGCGTGGGTGACGGCGGTGCGCTGTTCGCCGAGGTCGATCCGCCCGTCCGGCGTGGCGATGGTCGCCGTCACGACATCGCCCTCGTGGAGGTAGTGCGGGTTCTTGGCCTGGCTCCTGAAGAACGCCTTCCACTTCACGGCGGGCGGGAGGAGCGCGCCGATCTTCTCGACCGGCTTGGGCGGGGCCTTCAGAGCGGTGCCGCCGGGGGTGCCGGTCAGCAGCAGGTCGCCCGCGTCGAGGGTCTGGAAGCGGGCCAGCAGGGTCAGCGCCTCCGCCGGCCGGACGATCATGTCGGCGAGGGTGCGGTCCTGGCGCAGGTCACCGTTGACGGACAGCTTCAGCCGCAGGTTCAGCAGGTGGGCGAAGTCGTCCGGCTCCAGCAGGGCGAGGTGGGGCCCGGTGGGTGTGAAGGTCGGGTACGACTTGCTCTCGTAGAACTGCGTCTTGGTCAGCTGGACGTCGCGGGCGCTGACGTCGTTGGTGATGACGAGCCCGGCGACGTACGTCGGCAGGTCCTTCTCCGTGACGACGGCGCCCAGGGGCAGCGACGCGCCCAGGACCAGGCCGAGCTCGACCTCGTAGTCGAGGAACTTCACGTGCGACGGGCGGACGATGGGCTCGGCCGGGCCGCTGACCGAGCCTGACGCCTTACGGAAGAAGGCCGGCGGGATGTCACCGGTGAAGCCCGAATCGCGGGCGTGACTACGGTAGTTGACCATCTGTGCGACCACCCGGCAGGGCGTGGTGACCGGGGACAGCACCACCAGTTCGGCGACGGGCGTGCCCTGCTCGCCGGAGACGGCGGCCTCGCGCACGGCCTCGCGGTCGGCGAGCAGTTCTGCGGTGGTCCCGGCCTTGGTCTCGACGCGGACGGCGCGGCCTTGGGGCAGGGCCGCCCACCAGCCGTCGGGGGTGCGCAGGACGTTGATGCTCATGTCAGTGCCTTTGTGAGTTGCGGAAGTCGAATGTCTTGAGAGGTCAGGAGTTGGCGGCCTTCAGCAGGCCCAGCAGACGTGCGGGGTCGATCTCGTTGTCACCGCGCATGGCTTCGACGACCTCGCGGAGTCTCTTGGGCGAAGGGCTTGCACCGAGGAAGTCGCGGGTGGCCGGCGGCCCCCACTGGGCGAGGCCACTTGTCGACATCGGCGCCCAACCGGGTTCGACGTCGCAGGAGAAGAGGTCGCCGTCGGCGAAGTGCTCCAGCATGAATCGATCGGGGTCGCGCCAGTAGTCGAAGAGCTGACTGCCCTGGATGTGCCGGCCGATGCCCCAGCTCCGCTTGTAGCCGCGCTCCCCCAGGTACTCCCCTCCGGCGGCGATCGCATCGAGGTCGGTGACCTGGTAGGCGGAGTGCACATAGCCGGTGCCCGGCCCCAGGTGCATGGCCAGGGTGTGGTGGTCCACGGCCAGGCCGCCCTGGTCGCAGCGGATGAACGCCATGGTGGGGCCACGGTCGCGCTGCCCGTCCAGGAACAGGAAGTCGGACACGATCATCCCGAGCGTGTCCAGGTACCAGTGCAGGGCCTGGGTGAACACCCGGGTCTCCAGGACCACGTGGCCCAGGCGCTGAATACGGGACGGCTCGCGCGGCGGGCGCTGGGTGACGTTCGTACGACGGGGCTCGGTGCCGAAGTTGAGCAGGACGGGCTCCTGCTCGGGCAGCGCCGGCAGCCGTTCTCCGCAGTGCACCACGCGCACCGGGAAGCCGGAGGGGTCGAGCAGGTCGACCGCCTTCCCTCCTCCGGGGACGTTCGCGTCCCGTACGACGGAGCCCGTGACCCGGGCCAGCCGGTCCAGGTCGGCCCGCTCGGCCGCACGGAACGCCGGGCCGATGAACCGGGACGCACGCCCCCGGCGGATCACCATGCAGGGCGAGCCGGCAAAGGTGCCGCGCAGCCACAGTTCCCGCTCGTTACGGGCGGCGATCCCGAAGCCGAAGTCACGAGCGAACACCTCGGCCCGGTGCAGGTCGGGCTTCTCGAACTCCAGCCAGGCCAGGTCGGCCGCCTTGATCACCGGGTTGCGGGAGCGGCCGGGGTGTTCACCCCGGAGGGCGCCCCGCTCGCTGTGCAGGTCCTGGTGGGCCGTCTTTGCATCGGTCGTGTTGATGCGGGGGTCAGGCATGGTGCCCTCCGTCGTCGACGGGGTCGGATGGTCCCTGCTGTTTGATGAAATCATCATCTCTGAGTACATCCTCGTCAACGGCTCGAGGGAGATTTCTGAGGAATCCATCAGAACTGTGGATCGTGGTTACACTTGGCCCATGCCGATGTCAGCCCCACCCACCAACCGGTTCGAACGGCGCCGCGCGACGACCCGGCAGGCACTCGTTCGAGCGGCCCGGCAGATCCTGGCCGAGTCCGGCGACACCAGCGTGAGCATCCAGGTGATCGCGGACCGGGCGGACGTGGGCTTCGGCTCCTTCTACAACCACTTCGACTCGAAGGCCGCCCTCTTCGACGAGGCGGTGATCGACGCCCTCGAGGAGTACGGCCGGGCGATCGACGAGTTCCTCGACGGCGTCGACGACCCCGCCGAGCGGATCGCGTTCGGCGTGCGACTCAGCGCCCGCATGGCCGGGACGCACCCGGAGATCATGCGGATCCTGCGCCACCGGGGACTCGGACACATCCACTCCGACCGCGGTCTGTCCCCTCGCGCCCTGAACGACCTCAAGACCGGCTCGGCCTCGGGCCGCTTCACCTTCGCCGACCCCGAGATCGCCCTTTCGGCGCTCGGCGGGAGCGTGCTCGCCCTGCTCGAACTTCGACTCGGCCGACCCGACGGCGACAGCGACGAAGCCGCCGGCGCCATGGCGGAGATGATGCTGCGCATGCTGGGCGTCCCCCCGGGGGAGGCCCGGGAGATCACCAGCCGCCCGCTTCCCTCAGCCGGCTGACGCCCGGTCGGCGACTGCAGACGCCGGACCGGACCGAAGCGATGGAAGACCTCCGCGTCCGACGTGCTGAAGTGCACCGGATGGAAACGGCCGACGGCCGGCGCTCACTCCTGGAAGAGAACGATCAGGTAGGCCACGACGAGGGCGGCCGAGAGAATCACGGGTGCCGGCGGGGGAAGTGCGATGCGACGGAGCCCACTCCCCTTCCGCTGAGGCAGGAGAGAGCGGGGCCGGGGACGTCGGAGAGTCAGGCCGTGTCCGGGCCTGGCAGCCGACCGCCGACCGCGTCCGGGGACGGCTGGGGAATCGCCGTCACCGCCGCCGCCCGGCAAGGCGCTCCAGGGTGTCCAGTACGGGCTGTGCCCCGTCCTCCTGGGCCAGTTGTTCGGCGAGGAGACGGGAGCGGAAGCGCAGGCCGGGGTCGCGGGTCGCGGTGGTGATCGCGGCCGCGAGGCGCTCTGCCGTCAGGCGCTGGTAGCGCAGTGGGGGCGGAGCGACGCCGAGGCGGGTGAGCCGGGCGGCCCAGAAGTGCTGGTCGAGCTGCACCGGCACCGGCACGGCCGGAACTCCGGCGCGCAGACCGGCCGCGGTCGTACCGGCGCCGGCGTGGTGGACGACGGCGGCGGTTCTCGGGAACAGCCAGACGTGCGGGACCTCCTGGACGGTGAGCAGGTCGTCGCCCTCGGCGTGCAGCCCGCTCCAGCCCGCCTGGACGATCCCGCGCACCTTCGCTCGGCGCAGGGCCTCGACGAGCAGGGCGCTCAGCCGCTCGGCCTCGGCGGTGACGAAGCTGCCGAAGCCGACGAAGACCGGCGGCGGGCCGGAGTCGAGGAAGTCCACCAGCCGGGGGTCGGGGCGCCAGCCGGGCGTCGTTGCGGGCCACCAGTAGCCGCAGACCCGGTGGCCCTCGGGCCAGTCGGCAGGCCGCGGGACGATCCGGGGGCTGAAACCGTGCAGGACCGTCCGATCGCGCGGCAGGGCCGGCGGGCCGCCCCACCGCCGGGGCGGCAGTCCGAGCTCGCGCCGGAGTTCACCGACGGCGGGGGCGAAGATCCGGTCGGTCGCGACCCACAGTGCGTGCGTGGCCAGCCGGTTGCCGTACGGTCCGAACGACCGGCGCCCCGTCATCATCGGCGGAAAATCCGCGGTGGGCTGGAGCGGCTGCAGGTGGAGACCGACGCTCGGCAGACGCAGCGCCTCGGCGAGCACCGAGCACATGGGTTCCGTGACCGTGGAGCTCAGAAGTACGTCGGCTCCCTGGCGTACGGCGTCCGCGACACCGGCGCTCAGCCGGGGCATGAACGCCGCTGCCATGCGCGCGATCCGCGCCATCTCCACCGGCGCGCCGACCGCTCTGGCCAGGCCCTGCCCGCTCGCCGACGCCAACTCCTCCCGGGGGTCGACCGGCAGCGGCCGGAAGCCGAGTCCGTGAGCCGTCACCACCCGCTCGAAACGCTCGTGGGTCGCGAGCACGACGTCATGGCCCGCCGAGCGCAGTCGCACGCCCAGTCCCGTGTAGGGGGCGACGTCGCCCCAGCTTCCCGCCGTCACGATCAACACGCGCACCGGGGCAGCTTGCCAGACCCAAGGGACTTTGTCGGGGACGCACTGTCACACGTCCTGAATACGCCGGAAGGGCTGCTCCGCCTCCAGGGCGAACGCGACCTCCAGCAGCGTCCGTTCACCGCCGGGGCGACCGGAGAACATGACGCCGATGGGCAGTCCTTCCTCCGTGGCGCTCGTGGCGGGCAGCGAGATCGACGGTGTGCCGACGACATTGTTGACCGGCGTGAACGCGACGTACGCGAGGATCCGTTCGATGAGCGTCGCGTACGGAACGGTCGGGCTGAGGTGGCCGATGGGCGGCGTGGTGTGGGCGAGCACGGGAGACAGGATGAGATCGAGACCCCGGAAGGCCGCCGCGTACGCCCGCACCGTCCGCTTCAGCCTCCGCAGCACGGCCGGAGTGCGCTGCCAGTTCTCGAGGTACGCCTCGCGCAGGCCCCGGCTGAGGCCGTCCATGCGGCGCCGGTCGAAGTCCGTGCCGAGGGTCCGGCCCGTGACGCCGAGGAGGAACGACAGCATCCCCCAGTAGGTGAGGAAGTCTTCGGTGAAGCGGGGATCGAGGGCCAGCTCGACCGGCTCCACGGTGTGGCCGAGCCGTTCGAGCGTGGCCACGGTCTCCGTGACGGCCGTCCGGGTGGCGGTGTCGGCCTGGACACCGTTCGGCGAGTCGAGCAGGAACCCGATCCGCAGACGCCGGCCCGAGGGGCCTTCGACCAGGCCCAGGGGAGGCAGCTTCGGATTGCGCCAGTGGGTCTCGGCGGCGGCGAGGAACGCGGCGGTGTCCCGCACCGAGCGGCTCACGACACCGTCGGAGACGAGGTCCAGCGGCAGTTGACGGCTCTGGGCGTTCGCCACGACCCGGCCACGGGTCGGCTTGAGACCGACGAGTCCGCAGCAGGCGGCGGGGATCCGGATCGACCCGCCGCCGTCGTTGGCGTGCGCGATCGGGACCGCCCCGGCCGCCACGAGCGCGGCGCTGCCGCCGGACGAACCGCCTGCCGAGTAGCCCGTGTTCCAAGGGTTGCGAACGGGCTCGGCGCCCTCGTACTCCGTGGTCGGGCTGAACCCGAACTCGGGCAGCCGGGTCTTGCCCAGCACCGTGACGCCGCTGCTCAGGAACTGCCGGGCGAACGGCGCGTGCTGTCGGGCGGCCCGCGGAGTGAAGGCCGCGCTGCCGTGGCCGGTGGGCAGCCCCTGGTGGTCGGTGTTGTCCTTGACGAAGGTCGGCACCCCGGCGAACACACCGCCCGCGCCACCCGCACCGCCTGCGCCGGCCGCGTGCGCCGGGGAGTCCACATGCGCCTGGACCGCGTTGAGCCGCGCCTCCACCGCCCGCACCCGCTCCGCGGCGTCCCGCGCGACCTCGGCGGCGCCGACCTCGCCCCGCCGAATCGCCGAGGCGAGACCGACGGCGTCGTGCTCCCCCAGGGCGTCGTCCCGGAAGGCGTGCACCGTCGTTCGTTCGTCGAAAGTCGTCACCGCTACCTCAGCCCCGGCCGTGTGATGGGTCGTCCCCCATCATTCCTTACTGTCAAGTAACACGCGAGGGGTTCGCGACTCCGCCACGACGCGGCATCGAAACCCGCCGCCCTGCACGAGATATGACAAGCAATCAAACATGACAGGTGCATGACGGATGGGGGTGAGAGGGCATACCTTCGGAGGGCCCCGGGAGGTTCGGCAACCGACCACCCCGGTCGACCAGTCACCAGCGCCGCTCTTCCCGCACTCTCGGTTCCGCGTGGTTCCGAGCCCCCACGAGTGAAGGAGCAGCAATGCCGCTCTACACATGGCTGAAGGCGGGAACCACCGCCGCAGCGGTCGTTCTGGCCACGGCGACGGCGGCGAGCGCCGCGGCCGCGCCCACGTCGATGCCGTCGACGGCAAGCGCTTCGGCGGTGGTGACACTTCGTTACGACGACAGCCGGGCCGGCGGCTGGGAGGCGGCGATCACCGCCGGAGTCGCTTCCTGGAACGCGAACGTGACCAACGTGAAGCTGGTCGAGGCCGCGCCCGGCGCGCGCGCCGAGATCGTCATCGTGGCCACGACCGGTTGGCCCCAGGCCACCCTCGGCCCCGTCCGCCCGGGCAGGCAGGTCCGCGTCGAACTCGGAAGCCAGGCGGTGACCCAGGGATACGACAAGACCCGTATAGCCGCCCATGAACTCGGCCACAGCCTGGGCCTGCCCGACACCAAGCCCGGCCCGTGCTCGCAGCTGATGTCGGGTTCGAGCCCCGGCACGAGCTGCGTGAACGCGGTCCCGAACGCGACCGAGCGAGCCCGGGTGGAGTCCGCGTACGCCAACGGCGCCGCCGCCCTCCTCCCTCTCGACGGCCGGATCCTGGTGGACGCCCCGTAGCCGAGGCCGCGAACGGCAGGGTGCCCGACCGTGCTTCACGGTCGGGCACCGTGCCGCCAGTCGGCCTTCTGCGTCGGGCAGCGTGCCGCCGAACGGTCTTGCCCCTGCGTCGGAAGCGGTCATCGATACGACGGAAGCGGTCGCCGAACACCGCGCGCGAAGCCGGCGCTCTCCACGGTGTCACCACAGGACGGGTGCACGGTGTCCACTCGCCAGTGGCCGGGACATGCCAAGCTCGGCCTGAACCACCCACCGTGATCCGTCTGTCGGGCACCACGTCGGGGCCTGCCGATCGCCGGAACGAGGCGCCGTGCCCGCCGAGCGAGAGGACACCCCCCACACATGTCCGCTCACCACAGGCAGCGCCCTTGGCGGCGCCCCGTCCTGAGCATCGTCGCGATCGCCGCGATCGCCGCCTCCACAGCGGCCTACGCATCCGGCGCCCAGCCCCCGCCTGCCGGCGCCGGCACGCCCACTCCGGCGGCCGCGCCGCTGGACGACACGTACTACGAAGGAGCGCTCGGCAAGACCGGTGCCGAGCTGAAGAACGCCCTCCACACGATCATCGGCGAGCAGACCAAACTCTCGTACGACGAGGTCTGGGACGCGCTGAAGACCACCGACGAGGACCCGGCGAACCCGGAGAACGTCGTCCTGCTCTACTCAGGGCGCTCGCAGGCCAAGGACACCAACGGCGGCGACGCGAACGACTGGAACCGCGAGCACGTCTGGGCCAAGTCGCACGGCGACTTCGGCACCGCCACCGGCCCGGGCACCGACATCCACCACCTGCGCCCCGAGGACGTCACCGTCAACTCGACCAGGGGAAACCTCGACTTCGACAACGGGGGCGACCCGGTCGACGAGGCTCCCGGCAGCCTCTCGGACGGTGACTCGTTCGAGCCGCGGGACGAGGTCAAGGGCGATGTGGCCCGCATGATCCTCTACATGGCCGTCCGCTACGACGGCGGCGACGGCTTCCCCGACCTCGAGCCCAACGACCAGGTCGACAACGGCTCCGCGCCCGCGATGGGCCGCCTGTCGGTCCTCAAGCAATGGAACGACCAGGATCCGCCGGACGCGTTCGAGAAGTCCCGCAACGACAAGATCTTCGGCATCCAGAAGAACCGGAACCCCTTCGTCGACCACCCCGAATGGGTGGCCGACATCTGGAGGTGACGGAGGCTCCCGCGCGCATGGGAGCCTGACCGCCCGCGGGCTCAGGCTCCCATGCCGAGGACGGCGAGGTTCAGCGCACGCATGTCCGGAACGGAAGGCAGGTCGTGCGGCTCCTCGCCGCGCCCCTCGTACATGGCACGGACGGGACGCAGGCCGCCGACGCCGCCGGTGGCCCAGGGGGCGTCGAGCGGAGGCAGGGACAGGGTCATGCGACGGCCGTCGGGGAGGCTGGTCTCGAAGGTGGTGTCTTCACTCGACTGCATGGGCGGCTCTCTTCCGTGAGTGGTGCATGCGTCGGCGATGATCGCCCTCGCCCCGTATGACGCTCGACGACGGCCGCAGGTTCCCAAGACCCGCCGGCTCACGGCGAGGTGCGCCGGCGGGCGTAGAGCCTGCCGAGGGGCTCGGCGCTCACGCCGTGCAGCACGATGCTGACCATGACGGTGATCACCATCACCCGGGAGATGAAGTCACCGCCACCGGCGGCGGGCAGCTGGATCGCGGCGAGGAGACCGAAGACCACCGAGGTCACACCTCTGGGCCCCATCCATCCCAGGAAGAGCCTGTCGGTCAGGGACAGATCCGTACCGATCAGCGCGAGCATCACGGGCACCATCCGCACAAGGGTGACGGCGAGGAGACCGTAGAGGATGACGGAGAGATGGAAGCCGTCCCAGAACTGGTCGTTGACGATCTGGCCGAAGAGGAACCACAGGGCGAGCGTCAGCAAGGTGACCAGATCGTCGGTCATCGCCACGGCGTCCTTCGGCAGATTCCTCATCGCGGGTGCCATGCAGACCCCGGCCACGAAGGAGGCGACGAAACCGTTGCCGTCCAGGGACGAGGAGAGGGTGTACGCGGCGATGGGCACGCTCAGCACCGCGAGCCTCGTCGCGGCGGGCTGCGTCCAGCCCCTCGCCCAGGACCGGCGCAGCACCCATCCGGCCAGGTAGCCGACGAGGGATCCGGCCCCGATGGCCCAGCCCGCCGATCCGATGGCGTCGACGACGGCCTCGGCGTAGTCGTCGCTCGCCGTGTGGGACTCGACGGCGGCGGCGACGCAGAGCAGGAACACCGGCGAGATGATCCCGTCGTTCAGGCCGCCCTCCACGTTGAGCACCTCCCGCAGGCGGGCCGGGATGCGCTTGTCCCGCACCACGGCCGCGGTGGGCGCCAGATCGAGGGGAACGACGACGGTGGCGAGCGCCGCCAGAACCCATCCGGGCTGGTGGGGGAAGAAGGCGAGCGCGGTCAGGAAGGCGGCGCCCAGGGTGAGCGGCAGCGCGACGCCCAGGAGTCGGGCGACGACGCTCCTCTCCCGGCGGATGACTCCCTCGGGAACCTCGGTCGCGTCGACGAAGAGGAGCAGGGCGAGGACGACCTCCACCGCGTGCTCGAAGCCCGCCATGTCGCCGAAGTCGAAGACGAGCGGCGGGTCCGAGCCGCTGGTGAGGGCGATGCCCGCCACCATCATGGCGATCGGCGCGGTGATGCTCCATCGCGCGAGCCGGTGCGACAGGACGCACCAGGTGAACAGAATGCCCGCGATGACGGTGACGGCGATCAACAGCATCCGCGCTTTCGAAGGGGCCCTCGGACAGACGCAGCGTAGGGCGGGAAGCCCCTCCGACCCGTGCGAGCACGCCGACGAGGACCCGTCCCACCCCCGACCGGCGGCCGACGGCACCCCCGACCCTCCGCGACGCCCCGCCGCGCCACCGCGGGACTCGATCTCGAATGGGATTCGATTTCACATGCCTGTCGATGCGGAACCGCCAAGATCTCCTGAGGGGCGCGTGCCCCGGTCCTTCGGTACGTTTTCCGGTATGGCGACAGATGTCGATGTATTTCTTCGTCGTCTGGCTCAAGAGCTCAGGCCACGGGTGCACCAGTCGGCCGACGTACTGGTGCGGCGTATGCGCAGCGAGCTTCCCGAGCTGTGGGAGTACGAGGACCTCTCCTCCATGGCCCTCGAGGAAACGGCCGGGCACGTCACCGCCTTTCTGGACGTCCTGGAGAACGGCCTCGACGTGGCCCGGGCCGGCACACCTGCCACCACCGTGGAGGTCGCTCGCAGGTTCGCCCGGAGCGGGGTGCCGGTCAGCAAGCTCCTGCGCGCCTACCGGCTCGGCCATGTCGCCCTGTTGCAGCTGGCGCACGACACGGCCGCCGGTCTCACCGACGACTGGGAGCTGATCGACGCCGCGTGGATCAGACTGATGGCCTTGGGTTTCGCGTACGTCGACCTCGGCTCCGAGCACGTCGTCGTCACCTACCAGGAGGAGCGAGACCGGCTGCTCCAGCGACGGCTCATCCTGACCAACGAGGCGAGCATCCGGATCGGGACCACGCTCGACACCGCCCGTACATGCCAGGAACTGGCGGACGTCGGAGCCGAGGACTTCGCCGACCTCGTCACCGTGGACCTGCTCGACTCCGTTCTCCGCGACGAGGCCGCTCATCCGTCACCGGACGCGCCGGTGCTGTGCCGCATCGCCCAGCGGTCCGTCCTCGACGGCTGCCCGGACTCCGCGGTCGCCACAGGTGCCATGCACGCCTACCCGGTGGGATCGCATCCGGCTCGCGCGATGGCCGACAGGCAGTCCCTCCTGCACCGCATCACGGCCTCCGACGTCCCCGTGTGGCTGGCGCCGTCCGAGGAGCAGCGACACGCCTTGCGCGCCCATGGCTTCCACTCGGTGCTGCTCGTGCCCCTGCACGCGCGCGGACACACCCTCGGCCTGGCCGAGTTCTTCCGCCATCGCACCGTGGCCCCCTTCGACGACGACGATCTCCTCCTGGCTCAGGAGATCGCCTCCAGGGCGGCGGTGTACATCGACAACGCCCGCCTTTACACCCAGGAGCATTCGACCGCTCTCACCCTCCAGCGCAGCCTGCTGCCACAGCGCGCGGTGGAGCAGTCGGCCGTCGAGATGGCCGCCCGCTACCTGCCCAGTGGATCGCGCGCGGGCGTGGGCGGTGACTGGTACGACGTCATTCCGCTGTCGGGAGCCCGCGTCGCCCTCGTCGTGGGCGACGTCGTCGGCCGCGGCCTCCACGCCGCCGCCACCATGGGGCGCCTGCGGACGGCCGTCAGCGCCTTCGCCGACATCGACCTGATGCCCGACGAACTGCTCACGCATCTGGACGACGTGGTCATCCGCATGCAGCGCGAGGAGGCGTCGGACGCGGGCGAGACCAGCGCCACCTGCCTGTACGCGGTCTACGACCCCGTCTCCCGGCTGTGCTCCCTGGCCAGCGCCGGGCATGCGCTACCGGTCGTGGTGACCCCGGCCGCCGACGGTGACGCCCCGGCCTCCCGTGTCCTCGACTTCCCGGAGCTGCCGATCGGCCCGCCCCTGGGCCTGGGCGGGCTCCCCTTCGAGACCGTCCAGTTCGAACTGCCGGAGGGCAGTCTGCTGGCTCTGTACACCGACGGCCTCGTCGAGAGCCGAACGCGTGACGTGGACACCGCGCGCACGATGCTGTGCGACATCCTCACCGAGGCGTCGGAGCCGGCGAGGACCGCGGAATCCGTGGAGCCCGTGGACTTCGTGGAGTCGCCGGACGAGATCTGCGACCGAGTGCTGGCCACGCTGTTGCCCAGCCGTCCTCCCGACGACGTCGCCCTCCTGGTGGCGCGAACCCGAGCGCTCGACCCCGGCCATGTGGCCACGCTGGACGTCCCGTCGGACCCGGCGGCCGTGTCCGAAGCCCGTGGCCTTGTCACCGAAAGGCTGACCGCCTGGGGGCTGGAGGAGCTGACCTTCGCCACGGAGCTCATCGTCAGCGAACTGGTGACGAACGCGATCCGCTACGGCAAGAGCCCGATCCAACTGCGGCTGATCCTCCAGTCCACGCTCACCTGCGAGGTCTCCGACGCCAGCAGTACCGCTCCGCACCTGCGCCGAGCGCGGACCTTCGACGAGGGCGGGCGCGGCCTGTTCCTGGTCGCCCAGCTCGCGGAGCGCTGGGGCGCGCGGCACAACCGCGAGGGAAAGGTCATCTGGGCGGAACAGGCCCTCCCGGCCGCGGTGGACGCCGGGAGCCACGTCTGACAGCCCGCCCCGCGCGCCGGGCGGCGCGGGAAGCGGGCTGTCCACGTGCGGACCGTCCACGTTCGGACCGTCCAGGTTCGGACCATCCACGTGCGGACCGTCCAGGGAGCGCTGCCGTCAGATGATGCCCTGGGCCGTCATGGCCTGAGCCACCCTCAGGAAACCGGCCACGTTGGCGCCGAGCACGTAGTCCTCGGAGTTGCCGCCGTACGCCTCGGCGGTGGCGCGGCACTGGGTGTGGACGTCGCGCATGACCGTGGCGAGCCTGGACTCGGTCTGCTCGAAGGTCCAGCTGTCGCGGGACGCGTTCTGCTGCATCTCGAGCGCCGAGGTGGCCACACCGCCCGCGTTGGCGGCCTTCCCGGGCCCGAAGAGGACCCCGGCCTCGCGGAACATCTTCACCGCCTCGGGGGTACAGGGCATGTTCGCGCCCTCGGCGACGGCGAGCACCCCGTTCTTGACCAGGGCCACGGCGTCGTCGCGGCCGAGCTCGTTCTGGGTCGCGCAGGGAAGGGCGATGTCGCACGGGACGTCGTACACCGTGCCGCGGGCCGTGAAGCGCGCGGTCGGCTTCGCCTCCGCGTAGGCGGAGATCCGGGCGCGGCGCACTTCCTTGACGTCCTTCAGCAGCTCCAGGTCGATGCCTTCCTCGTCGACGAGGTACCCGGAGGAGTCGCTGCAGGCCACCACCCGGCCGCCCAGAGCCTGCACCTTCTCCGCCGCGTACACGGCCACGTTCCCCGATCCGGAGACCACCACCCTGCGCCCGTCGAAGCCGTGGCCGCGGGTGGCGAGCATCTCCTGGGCGAAGTACACCGCGCCGTAGCCGGTGGCCTCGGTACGGACGTGGGAGCCGCCCCAGCCGACCGGCTTCCCGGTGAGGACACCGGACTCGTAACGGTTGGTGATCCGCTTGTACTGGCCGAAGAGGTAGCCGATCTCCCGCCCGCCCACGCCGATGTCCCCGGCGGGCACATCGGTGTGCTCCCCCAGATGCCGGTACAGCTCGGTCATGAACGACTGGCAGAACCGCATGATCTCGCCGTCCGAACGGCCCTTCGGGTCGAAGTCGGAGCCGCCCTTGCCGCCGCCGATCGCCATGCCCGTCAACGCGTTCTTGAAGATCTGCTCGAAGCCGAGGAACTTCACGATGCCCAGGTTGACGCTCGGGTGGAAGCGCAGTCCTCCCTTGTACGGGCCGAGTGCGCTGTTGAACTCCACCCGGAAGCCCCGGTTCACCCGCACGGCGCCCTGGTCGTCGACCCAGGGCACCCGGAACATCAACTGCCGCTCGGGCTCGCAGAGCCGCTCCAGGAGGCCGGTGTCGACGTACTCGGGGTGTCGCTCGATCGCGGGTGCGAGGGACTCGAGGACCTCGGCCGCCGCCTGGTGGAACTCCGCCTCGCCGGGGTTGCGCCGGCAGACTTCCGTGTAGACGGCTTCCATATGTGCGCTGACGTTCATGCCTGTGTCTCGCTTTCTCCGAAAGTTCCGTTGCCCGGGGGCGACGTCACACAGTTCTCGTCGGACCTTAGCCCGCGCGGGTGTTGGGACGATCCGCGATCCGGTCCACCGCCCGGACAGCGCGCGGTGTCGCGGCGGCTGGACGAAGCAGCCCCCTGGACGGGCCGGAAGGCACCTCGTACGGGGCGGTCCCACCCCGCGCCCCGCTCGTCCCGCACGGGGATCCTCCCCCTCCGTACCGCGCGGCTGATGCCGGTGACGTCCGATGGCTGACCTGGGACTTTGCCGGGTCGTCCACCTTCCGGACGCGCCGGCCGGGGCCCGGGGATAGCGTGGAAGTACAGCAACCAACAGGTGACGCCATGCCCCACAAGACCTACGACGCCATCGTGGTCGGAGCGCGCTGCGCCGGTGCGCCGACCGCGATGCTGCTGGCACGACAGGGCCACCGGGTCCTCCTGCTGGACCGGGCCCATTTCCCGAGCGACACCGTCTCCACGCACCTGATCCATCCGCCGGGCCTGGCGGCGCTGGACCGCTGGGGCCTCCTGAGCCGGGTGACCGCCGGCGATCTGCCGATGATCACCACGTACTCCTTCGACCTCGGGCCGGTCATCCTGGCCGGTTCCCCGGCCGGGTGCGGTTTCTCCGGCTCGTACGCGCCGCGCCGCACGATCCTGGACAAGATCCTCGTGGATGCCGCCGTGGCGGCGGGCGCCGAGGTGCGCGAGGGGTTCTCCGTCGAGGAGCTGGTGAACGGGGGTGAGAGCGCGGGCAGTACCGTGACGGGGATCCGGGGACGCGAGCACGACAGCCCCCGGGTGACGGAGCACGCCCGGGTGGTGATCGGCGCGGACGGCGCCCACTCGTTCGTCGCGCGGACCGTCGGAGCCGCCTCCTACGCCGAGAAACCGAAGCTGCAGGCCAGCTACTACACCTATTGGTCGGGGCTCGGCTTCGACAGGTTCGAGGCGTTCCTGCGGCCCGACCGGGGCTTCGCGGGCTGGCCCACCAACGACGGTCTGACCCTGCTCATCTGCGGCTGGCCCATGCGCGAGTTCGAGGCGAACCGGACCGACTCGGAGGGCGAGTACCTGGCCACCGTCGCGCTGGCTCCCACCCTGGCCGAACGGATCGCGTCGGCCACCCGAGTGGAACGCTTCGTCGGGACCGCGGTCCCGAACTACTTCCGCACACCGTACGGACCGGGCTGGGTCCTGGTGGGGGACGCCGGCTACCTCAAGGACTTCATCACCGCTCAGGGCATCCAGGACGCCTTCCAGGACGCGGAACTGTGCGCCCGGGCCGTCGATGAGGCCCTCACCGGACAGCGCCCCTTCGAGGAGGCCATGCGGAACTACCAGGAGGCTCGCGACGAGCGCGTACGGGAGATGTACGAGTTCACCGCCGACTTCGCCTGCCTCGATCCGCCGACTCCGGAGATGCAGCAGGTGTTCGGCGCCATCGCGCAACAGCAGGAGACCATGGACGGCTTCGCCCGGGTGGTCGCCGGGGTGACCACTCCCTCGGAGTTCTTCTCCGACCCGGCCCTGACACCCGCGGCGGGCTGAGCCGCCTCACCGCGTGCGCCGGACCTCGCCCGACACCGGCGGTCAGCGGCACAGGAGCGCGGCGCGCAGATCGAGTTTGTGGTCGAGTCGGGAGAGGTCGCGTCCGGTGAGGGCCTCGATGCGCTGGATCCGGTAGTGGACCGTGTTCACGTGCAGGTTGAGGGTCTCGGCGGTCCGTGCCCAGGAGCAGTTGAGGCCGAGGAACACCTCCAGGGTCTCCAGGAGGACGCGGTGGGAGGCACCGGCACCGTCCAGAAGCGGGCCCAGGGTCTTGGTGCTGTACACGGCCTTGACGTCTGCGGGGACCCCGGCCAGCAGTGCCTCGACGGTGTCCAGTTCCTCCACCCCCCTCACCCGCGCCTCCCCCGCTCCTCCCGACCTGGCGGCGGCCGACGCGTAGCGCGCCTGTTCCAGGGCTCGTCGTAGGCCGTCGGCGTGCGGTACGGGTGCGCTGAAGCCGGCACGCAGAGCGGTCGCCCCCTGCGGATGGCAGCCGGCCAGGAGGGGCCAGATGTCCGCCAGTCGGCTGCTCGTCCCGTCGTCCGCGGTGGCTTCGAGTACGCCGATGGCTTCGCCACCGGGCGCGGTGCCGACCGCGAAGACGGGCGCGAGGTGACTCAGTGCCTCGGTGAGCGCGTCGGCCGCGGTCGCGCTGCCGTCGGCGTCGTCCATCGAGGCGACGACCACGCGGTATCGCGTGTCCCGAGACGGTAGGCCGCAGGCGCGGAGCGCACCGTCCACGGCGGTGGCGTCGGGCGCGGGGGTGTCGATCAGGCCGACGAGTGCGTCGGCGGCCTCTCGTTCCGCCCTCCTCCGGCGGTCGTGGTGGTCCCGGTACTGGGCCATGACCTCGGCGATCTCGTGCAGGACGCGCGGCGGTGTCGTCGCCTCGGCAGGGA
This sequence comes from Streptomyces sp. NPDC056222, assembly GCF_042264065.1. Taxonomy (NCBI): domain Bacteria; kingdom Bacillati; phylum Actinomycetota; class Actinomycetes; order Kitasatosporales; family Streptomycetaceae; genus Streptomyces; species Streptomyces sp. NPDC056222. Next base: position 33,072 of record NZ_JBHJTL010000021.1, read on the forward strand.
GGTAGAGGTGCCAGGCGTCGAACGGTGTGCCGCCCGTCCCGGCCCGCAGGGTCGTGCCCGTCGTGTCGTGGAGGCTGCTCGCGGCCTGGTGGGCCGTCAGTTCGGGGGCGGACGCGGTCCGTGCGACGGTCCGGCCGCTGCTGGTCAGCAGATGGCAGGGAGGTGTTCCGAGGTGCGCGAAGGCCCGGTCGAGGAGCTCTGCCGGTGTGGGCCCGCGTTCGAGCACTCGGCTCAGGTCGTTGCGGACGTTCTCCGGGAGGGCGTGATGGAGGGTGGGGCGGCGGCTGAGGTCTCCCCACTGCCGCAGGTAGACGGCCTCGGTCACCGCACGGAACGTCGTCTGCGACGGCACCGCGAGCAGCGGTATGCGGTGCGCCTCGCAGGCGGCGACGAGATCGGCGGGGACCGTGCCGTGCGTCTCCTCGCCGGCCAGGAGCGCGGCGGCGCCGGCGGAGCGGAGCGCGGCGACGAACCGGTCGGTCCTTGCGCGGCTGTCGTCCGGGTTCCACCACACCAGCCCGCTCAGGACGATCTCGCCCGGCTGGAGGAAGCGGGTGGGGTCCTCCAGATCGGTGGCTGTCACTCCGCTGATCTCGTGACCGAGAAGGCCTTCGTCACCCCAGACCAGGGCGAGGCGAAGGCTGTCCAGTTGGAGGAGGTGTCCGACGTGCATGCGCTGCCTCCCTGCGCGACCCCAGGTCGATCCATGTGCCTCACATTAACAAGGCAAGAATGTGTTCCTGCATCGTAAATGCTAAGGCTATCCAGGAAAACGCCTCTTGGTTGATCAACCAATCCCTGCCCTGGCCCGATGGTGCATTCCGTGTGCGCAACCAGTCGTTTGCGCCCCGCCGCGCGGGTTTCACTGACGGAAGGCAAGTGGCCGAAAGGGCATGGGGAGACATGGATCTGAACACGGTGCTCGACGTACGCGACGCTCGCCGTCGCGAGACCTGGCGGCCGGGGGACGCCTGGCTCGGCGGTGGGACCTATCTCTTCTCGGAGCCGCAGCCGCACATCCGTCGGCTGATCGACCTGAGCCGCATGGGCTGGGAACCGCTCGTACGGCATCCGGACGGGTCGCTGGAGATCGCGGCCACCTGCACGGTCGCGCGGCTTTACCGCTACGCCCGTACGCTCCCGGCCTCCGCGGCGCTCCTCGTCGAGCAGTCGTGCCGGGCGTTCCTCGCCTCGTTCAAGATCTGGAACATGGCGACCGTCGGCGGGAACCTGTGCAACGGACTGCCCGCCGGACCGATGATCTCGCTGACGGCGGCCCTCGACGGCGAATGCCTGCTGCTCGGCCAGGGTGGTTCGCTGCGCCGCAGGAAGGTGGCGGACTTCGTCACGGGCGCGGGGCGCAAGGACCTCGCCGAGGGCGAACTGCTGCGGTCGATCACGATTCCGGCCGCCGGCCTGAGCTGTCGGACGGCCTTCCGCCAGGCGTCGCTCTACGGTCTGGGACGCTCAGGCGCCCTGGTCATCGGCGCGCTCGACCCGCGGGACGGGTCGCTGGCCGTCACCGTCACCGCGGCCACGACCAGGCCCTTCCGCTTCTGGTTCCCGCTCCCACCGACGGCGGACGCCCTCCGGGGCTCGATCGACTCGGCCGTGGCCGATCACGAGTGGTTCGACGACATCCACGGGCTGCCCCAGTGGCGGCGGCACATGACCCTTCGCTTCGCGGAGGAGATCCGCCGCGAACTCACCCAGGAGTCCGCACGATGAGCTTCCGTATCCAGGTCAACCAGGAACTCTTCGAGAACGAGCCGCGTGCCGGCCAGTGCCTGCGTACGTATCTGCGCGAGCGGGGCTGGTTCGGGGTGAAGAAGGGCTGCGACGCCGGGGACTGCGGTGCCTGCACCGTGCATGTGGACGGCGAGCCCGTGCACAGCTGTCTGTATCCGGCGGTACGCGCCGAGGGCCGGTCGGTCACCACCGTCGAGGGTCTGGCCTCCCCGGACGGGGAACTCCACCCCGTGCAGCAGAAGTTCCTCGACGCGCAGGGGTTCCAGTGCGGCTTCTGCACGGCGGGCTTCCTGATGACCACGGCAGCGCTGGAGGCGGAGCGGGGCACGGGGCACGACGACGGCAAGCTGGACGATCTACCGCGCGCCTTCAAGGGCAACATCTGCCGCTGCACCGGGTACCGGGCCGTCGAGGACGCGGTGCGGGGCGTCAAGCACACCGAACGCCCCTGCGCGGGCAAGGCCGTCGGCAGGAGCCTGGGCGCCCCCGCCGGGCCCCTCGTCGTCACCGGCACCGCCCGTTACACCTTCGACGTCGAGGTCCCCGGGCTGCTCCACATGAAGCTGCTGCGCTCCCCGCACCCGCACGCCCGGATCGTCTCCATCGACACCTCCGACGCCCTGCGCGTGCCGGGTGTCCACGCGGTCCTCACCCACCACGACGCCCCGGACCGGCTGTACTCCAGCGCCCGCCACGAGCACCCCACCGAGGATCCGGAGGACACCCGCGTCCTGGACGACGTGGTCCGTTTCGTCGGCCAGCGCGTGGCGGCCGTCGTCGCCGACAGCGAGCAGGCGGCCGAGGAGGGCTGCCGCCGCGTGGTCGTCACGTACGAGGAACTGCCGTACGTGATCGACCCGGAGGAGGCCATGCTCCCGGGCGCCCCCGTCCTCCACCCCAAGGGCCCCGAGTCGCGCATCGCCCGCCCCGGGAACAACGTGTGCGGCGAGGTGCACGGCACGATCGGCGACATGGAGGAGGGGTTCGCGGAGGCGGACGTCGTCCACGAGCAGACCTTCCGGACCCAGCGCGTGCAGCACGCCAGTCTGGAGACCCACGGCAGCGTCGCGTATTTCGAGCCCAAGGAGGACGGCGACGGCGAGCGCATCACCGTCCGCTCCTCCACCCAGGCGCCGTTCCTGACCCGGCGGGCGCTGTGCGCCCTCTACGACCTGGGAGAGGACGAGGTCCGTGTCGTCGCGGGCCGCGTGGGCGGCGGGTTCGGCGGCAAACAGGAGATGCTCACCGAGGACATCGTGGTCCTCGCCGCCCTGAAGCTGCGGCGGCCTGTGAAGCTCGAGTTCACCCGGGCCGAGCAGTTCTACGGTGCCACCACCCGCCACCCCTTCAAGATCACCGTCAAGATCGGTGCCAGGGCCGACGGCACCCTCACCGCGCTGCGCATCCGCGTGGTCTCCAACACCGGCGCGTACGGCAACCACGGGCCGGCCGTCATGTTCCACAGCGTCGGCGAGTCGTTCGCCGTCTACAAGGCGCCGAACAAGGAGGTGGAGGCGTACTCGGTCTACACCAACGGTGTACCGGCGGGCGCCTTCCGCGGCTACGGCCTGGGCCAGGTCCTCTTCGCCCTCGAATCGGTGATGGACGAACTCGCCGTCCGGCTCGGCATGGACCCGCTCGTCCTGCGCGAGAAGAACGTGATCGGCCCCGGCGACTCCATGGTGACCCCGATCGGCCACGAGGAGGACCTCTTCATCGCCTCGTACGGGATGAAGCAGTGCATGGACGTCGTCCGCAGGGCGATCGCCGAGGACCGCAGCCACGAGGACGTCCCCGAGGGCTGGCTCACCGGGACGGGCACGGCGGTCGCGATGATCGCGACCGGCCCGCCGGGCGGCCACTTCGCCGACGCCCGGGTCAGCCTGCTGCGCGACGGCACGTACGACATCGCGGTGGGCACGGCGGAGTTCGGCAACGGCACGACCACCGTCCACAAGCAGATCACCGCGGGCGCGCTGAACACCACGGTCGACCGGATCGCGGTCCGCCAGTCGGACACGGACGTCGTCCGCCACGACACCGGAGCGTTCGGTTCGGCCGGCACGGTGGTGGCGGGCAAGGCCGTGATGCTGGCGGCCGATTCGCTCGCGGAGCGTCTGCGGACGTTCGCGGCCCGGCACACGGGCGTGGCCCGGCACCTGTGCAGGCTGGAGGCCGAGGCCTTCGACTGCGCGGGCCGGATCGTCACCCTGAAGGAGCTGTACGAGGCCGCGTACGACAAGGGCAGGCTGGACGAGCTGGCGGCGGACGGCCACTGGGGCGGCTCGCCGCGCTCGGTCGCCTTCAACGCGCAGTGGTTCCGGCTCGCGGTCGACCCGGACACCGGCGAGATGAGGATCCTGCGCAGCGTGCACGCGGCGGACGCGGGCAAGGTCATGAACCCGATGCAGTGCCGTGGTCAGGTCGAGGGCGGCGTCGCCCAGGCGCTCGGGGCGACGCTCTTCGAGACGGTGCGGGTGGACGAGCGCGGCGAGGTGACGACGGCCGCGTTCCGCCGCTACCGGCTCCCCCAGTACGCCGATGTGCCACGCACCGAGGTCCACTTCATGGAGACGAGCGACGCGATCGGCCCGCTCGGGGCCAAGTCGATGAGCGAGAGCCCGTTCAACCCGGTCGCCCCCGCCTTCGCCAACGCACTTCGGGACGCCACCGGCATCCGGTTCACCGAGCTGCCCGTCACCCGCGACCGCGTCTGGCTCGCGCTCGACCGGCACCGGGCGCACGGGGTCACGCCGCACGCATCGGACGAAGGACCGGAACAGGCAAAGGAGCTCTTCGTACCTTGCTCACAAAAGCGAGGCGATAGGCCCTGAATCTGGTGCACATGTGGTTTCCGAAGGACGGGGCGGGTATCACTGGCGTCAGCCGCCGCACCGACTGCCTGAAGGGGAACCCCATGAGCAGCCTCACCGCGCCGCCCCGAACCGACCCCGTACGCGCGGGCCGTTTCACCATCCACGGGGAGGTGGCCCGCCCCCTCACCCTGAGCGTCGCGGACCTGCGGCGCCGCTGGGGTCAGCACGAGGCGACGGTGACGTTCGACTGCGCGACCAGCGGCCCGCAGGAGCACCGGTTCCGTGGCCCGCTCCTGCGGGAGGTGATGGAAGCGGTGACGCCGTCCTTCGACCCCCGCCGGCGCAAGGAGCGCGCCCGGTTCCTGGTGGCGTTCACCGGCGGGGACGGACACCACGCGGTGCTCTCGTGGGCGGAGTTCGACACCGATTTCGGGAACGGTCCGATCCTGCTCGCCACCCGCATGGACGGGACCGAGCTCGACGAGGCGGGCTGCCAGCTCGTCGTCCCCACCGACCACTGCGGCGCCCGTTACATCAGCGCCGTCACCAGCGTCTGGATCGGCACGTGCCGCGTGCCGCACGCCGGGCCCTGAGAGGCAGCCGTGCCCCCGCACGCGCGGGCACCGGATCCGCCGAGGGCGCGTCAGGCGCCGGCGAGCGAGATCTCGGTGGCCTTGACGAGCGCCACGACCGAGGTGCCGGCCACGAGGCCGAGGTCCGCGACGGCGTCCTTGGTGATGGCCGCGGTGAGAGTGCCTCCTTCGACGTCCACCTTGACGCCTGCCATCGCGCCACCGGTCGACACCTCGCTCACCGTGCCGGGCAGCTGATTGCGGATGCTGAGCCCGTCCACGGGTCCGGTGGCCAGAGCCACCTCGGTGGACTTCACCAGGATGCGCACCGCCGCGCCCTCACCGAGACGGAGATCCTTGACGGCGTCGGCCGTGATGGCGGCGGTGATGTTCTGACCACCGTCGAGGCGGATCTTGACGGTCGCCATGGCTTCGCCGGTGGTGACCGACGTGACGGTGCCGGGCAGCTGATTGCGAATGCTGAGACTCATGAAGTGATGCCCCACTCTGCTCTGACAAGTCGGCTTGATCACACTCTGTGCAGCACTGTAGTCCCACGCGTCGTTCATCTCGCCGCAGGCTTGGCCCTTTCTCCAACCGGGTTGGCATCTGCCGTGAGGAATCCACGAATCAGTTGCATTTGAGAGGCTCAGGCTCCTACGGTGGCGCTTATGCAGTCCTACACCATCGGACAGGCGGCGCGTCTGCTCGGCGTCAGCCCCGACACCGCCCGCCGCTGGGCCGACGCCGGCCGGGTCGCGACCCATCGCGACGAGAGCGGGCGTCGCCTCATCGACGGCCGTGATCTGGCCGCCTTCTCCATCGAGGTCGGCCAGGGCGGAAGCGGCGACGAGGACGCCTCGTACACCTCCGCCCGCAACGCCTTCCCCGGCATCGTCACCGCGGTCAAGCTCGGTGACGTCGCCGCGCAGGTGGAGATCCAGGCGGGTCCCCATCGACTGGTGTCCCTGTTGACCAGGGAGGCCGTCGAGGAGCTGGGACTCGAAGTCGGCATGCAGGCCACCGCCCGCGTGAAGTCGACCAGCGTGCACATCGACCGCACCTGACCCCTCACGCATACAAGCGGCGCCACCGTCACGGGCGCGGCTCACCACCATTCGCCCGGACGGCTCATGCCGACCACAGCCCCAGGAGAACCACCCTCATGTCTCTCACGTTCACGAGACGCCGCGCCGCCGCTGCCGTCCTGACGGCCGCCCTGCTCGTACCGCTGGCCGCCTGCGGCAACGACACCAAGGACTCCGGCGCCAAGGCCACCGGGTCCGGCGCCCCGAAGGCCGACCTGACGGTCCTGGCCGCCGCCTCCCTGACCGACGTCTTCAAGACCGCGGGCGCCGCCTACGAGAAGGCGCACCCCGGCACCAAGGTGACCTTCTCCTTCGCCGGCTCGCAGGAGCTGGCCGCCCAGGTCAAGCAGGGCGCCCCCGCCGACGCGCTGGTCACCGCCGACACCAAGACGATGGACGGGCTGAAGGCCGACACGGGCACGCCCACCGTCATCGCCAAGAACCGTCTGGTGATCGCGACCGTCGAAGGCAACCCGAAGAAGGTCGACGAGCTGAAGGACCTCGGCGACACCCGGCTGAAGGTCGTGCTCGCCGCGCCCGAGGTCCCGGCCGGCCGCTACAGCAAGAAGATCCTGGACGCCCAGAAGATCACGGTGAAGCCGGTCTCCCAGGAGCCCAACGTCCGGGCCGTCCTGAGCAAGGTCGAGCTGGGCGAGGCCGACGCCGGCCTGGTCTACAAGACCGACGCCGAGAAGTCCGCCGACAAGGTCGACGCCGTCGAGATCCCCGACGCCCAGAACGCGATCGCCGAGTACCCCGCCGCCACGCTCAAGGCGTCGAAGAACTCCGAGGCCGCCGCCGCGTTCGTCGCCTGGCTGAGCACGCCCGAGGCGCAGAAGATCCTCCAGGACGCCGGCTTCCAGCAGCCGTAACCGCACCATGCCCGCCTACTGGGGCTGCCCGGGGCCGGGGGGCCGGGCAGCCCCGGTACGGCTCTGCGCCCCCTCCTCCGAGCACGGGAACCCTCGATGAAGCGCCTCCGCACCCGCCCGCCGACGTCGGCGGAGAGGCCGCGTGCCACGCGGGCCCGCGCACCGCTCGCCCTGGCGATCCCCGCGCTGCTGGCCGTCGCGTTCCTGCTGCTCCCCCTGATCGGGATCCTCGCCCGGACCTCCTGGGGCGAGCTCGGCTCGCATCTGACCAGCCCGGGCACCACCCAGGCGCTGCGGCTTTCGCTCGTGGTCTCGCTCTGGGCCCTCGGTCTGTCCCTGGTCCTCGGTGTGCCGTTGGCCTGGCTGCTGGCCCGGGTGGACTTCCCTGGCAAGGCCTTCGTCCGTTCCCTCGTCCTGCTGCCGATGGTCCTGCCGCCCACCGTCGGCGGTGTCGCCCTGCTGCTGGCGTTCGGCAGGCGCGGGCTGCTCGGCCCCTGGCTGGAGAACACGTTCGGCATCACCCTGCCGTTCCACACCTCCGGCGCGGTGCTCGCCGCGACCTTCGTGGCCATGCCCTTCCTCGTCATCAGCCTCGAAGGAGCGCTCGGCGGACTCCGTCCCCGTTACGAGGAGACAGCCGCCTCGCTGGGTGCGTCGCCGCTGCGCGTGTTCTTCACCGTGACGATGCCCATGGTGGCACCGGGGCTGATCGCGGGCGCCGCCCTCACCTGGGCGCGGGCGCTGGGCGAGTTCGGCGCCACGATCACCTTCGCCGGCAATCTCCCCGGCACCACCCAGACCCTGCCCCTCCAGGTCTATCTGCTGCTTCAGGAGGAGCCGGAGGCCGCGACGTCCGTCTCGCTCCTGCTGCTCGTCATCGCCATGCTCGTCCTCATCGCGCTGCGCGGCCGCTGGACCGGAACGCCGAGCGACCGCGCCCACCGTGCCACCCCCGCGGCGGACGAGCCGGACCCGGTCACCGCGACGCCGCCCGCCGAGCCCGAACCACCGGCGACGCAGGACCGTTGGCGCCTTCGCGCCGAGGTCACCGGCTTCACCGAACTGACCCTGGACGCCGAGCCGGGCACGACGATCGCCGTCGTCGGCGCCAACGGCGCGGGCAAGACGACGCTCCTGCGCGCCCTCCTCGGCCTCACCCCCCGCGCCCACGCCACCGTCCGCCTCGGCGACACCGACGTCACCGCGCGACCGCCGCACCGTCGGGGAGTCGCCTGGGTCCCCCAGGACGGCGCCCTCTTCCCTCACCTGACGGCTCTCGCCAACACCGCGTACGGCCTGCGCGCCCACGGCGTCTCCCGCGCCGAGGCGCGCCGCGAGGCACAGCAGTGGCTCGACCGGCTGGGCGTCGGCCATCTCGCGCGCCGCCGGCCGGCTCAGCTCTCCGGCGGCCAGGCACAGCGCGTCGCGCTCGCCCGGGCGCTCGCCGCCCGCCCCCGGCTGCTGCTCCTCGACGAACCGCTCGCGGCCCTCGACCAGACCACCCGCGCCCATGTCCGGCACACCCTCCGCCGGCATCTCGACGGCTTCGGCGGCGTCTGTCTGATCGTCACCCATGACCCCGTCGAGGCCGTCTCCCTCGCCGACCGGGTCCTCGTGCTCGACGACGGACGGACCCTCCAGGACGCCTCGCCCGCCGAGGTCACGCGCCACCCCCGCTCACCGTGGGTGGCCCGGATGCTGGGGCGGAACGCCTGGCCCGGCACGGCTACCGCGGACGGCCTCGAACTCGCGGGCGGGGGGCGGCTGGTGATCGCGGAAGCGCTGCCCGCGGGCAGCGACGTGCTGGCGATCATCGCGCCCGAGGCCGTGTCCGTGCACCGCGACAGGCCCGGCGGAAGCCCGCGCAACGTCTGGCCCGGCACCGTACGGGAGATCACCTCGTCGGGCAGCCGGCTCCGGGTACTGATCACCTCCGACGAGGCCCCCGACCTCGTCGCCGAGATCACCCCCCAGGCGGCCGCCGAACTCGGCCTCGCCGACGGCACGGCCGTGTGGACCAGCGTCAAGGCGACCGAAGTGACCGCCGTGGCCCTCTGACGGGCGGGCGCCCACCGGCCGGTGTCAGTACACGTCACGGCCGTAGCGCTGGTCGGCGGCGAGCTGCTTCACATACACGGCGGCCTCGTCCTCGCTGAGCCCGCCCTGGGTCATGGCGATCTCGCGCAGCGCGCGGTCGACGTCCTTGGCCATCCGGCTCGCGTCGCCGCAGACGTAGAAGTGAGCGCCCTCCTGGAGCCAGGACCACAGCTGAGCACCGTGCTCGCGCATCCTGTCCTGGACGTAGATCTTGGCCCGCTGGTCGCGGGAGAAGGCCAGATCGAGGCGGCTCAGCGTGCCCTGCCGGTGGAACTCCTCCAGCTCCTGCCGGTAGTAGAAGTCGGTGGCCCGGTGCTGTTCACCGAAGAAGAGCCAGTTGCCGCCGTGGTGTCCGAGGGCTCGGCGCTGCTCAAGGAATCCCATGAAGGGGGCTATGCCGGTGCCCGGACCGACCATGATCGCGGGGGTGCCCGGGTCCGCCGGAGGGCGGAACTGCGCCGAGCGCTGGACGAACAGCGGCACCTCGCCGCCGGCTTCGGCATCCGCGAGGAAGGTCGACGCGACTCCCTTGCGCCGGCGGCCCGACGGGCCCTCGTAGCGCAGCACGGAAACGGTCAGGCCGACCTCGCGCGGGGTGGCGAGGGGGCTCGAGGAGATCGAGTAGAGCCGCGGTTGCAGCCGCTTGAGCCGCTCCGTCCACTCCTGGGCGCTGAGCCGGACCGGGAACTCGGCGACGACGTCGACGGCCTGCCGGCCCCAGGTCCACTGCGCGAGGCCGTCCTTGTTGTCCGGCCGCGTCAACTGCCTGAGCAGGCGGGCGCCGGTGCGCTCGGTGGCCAGGCGCAGCAGGTCGGCCGTGATGCGCGTGATGTCCAGGTGGCGGTGGAGCGCCTGCGCGAACGGCATCGGTTCCGAGCCCGACAGAACGACCTCGGCGTCCGGGGAGAGACCGGTGACGGCAAGCCACTCCGCCACCAGCTCCGGACAGTTGACCGGCCATATGCCGAGGGCGTCGCCCGCCTCGTACTCCACCCCGCTCTCGCCGAGGTCGAAGGTGAACCGGCGGATCTCCTTGCCCGCTCCGGGCAGGCTGAGCAGCTGGTTGCCGGACAACCGGGCGAGGTACGGGGCGGCCTTGCTCGGCTGCGGCGAGGGAACCGTCCGCTCCCCGACGGCGACCGACGCCGTGACCGTCGGCTCTGTGGGGGTGGCGAGGGCGGGGATCACGCGGTCCAGCCACTGTCCCGCGGGCTCGTCGTAGTCCGGCTCGCAGTCGACGCGTGGCAGGAGTCGTACGGCTCCGAGATCGGCGAGGCGCTCGTCGAGGCGGCGGCCGTGGCCGCAGAAGTCGTCGTAGGCGGAGTCGCCGAAGGCGAGCACCGCGTACCGGACGTCCTGCAAGGGGGTCGCGTCGGTGGCGCTCAGTGCCTGCCAGAAGCCGGACCCGTTGTCCGGGGCGTCACCGTCTCCGAACGTGCTGGTGACCACCAGCACGTCCGTGCCGGACGACAGGGCCGCGGGAGTCCGGTCCGCCATGCTGTGCACGGCCACCGGACGGCCGGCGTCGGCCAGGCGCGTGCCGATGGTGGTGGCGTACGCCTCCGCGTTGCCCGTCTGGGACGCCCAGAGGACGACGATCTGCCGCGTGTGCTCGCTCGCGGCGGTGCTCGGCACCGGATCCCCCGGCCGCGCCGCCGGCAGCATCGTCGACGGCTTCGGAGACCGGGAGAACGTACCTGCCAGCAGGCCCTCGACCCAGAGTGCGTTCGGCGCCTCGAACGGGGCGTCGGCGGGGAGCGTCGGCACGGCCGTCCCGGGCGGGGCGGCGGCGACTCCGGCGAGGAATCCGGCCAGGTAGCGGCGCTCGTGGTCCGTGAGGTCCGGAGGAGTCAGGTCGGTCAGACCGAGCAGGTCGGCGATGGCGGCCACCGGCGAGGCAGTCGAAGCCTGCTCCGTGTGCGCCAGGGCCGGCAGAGTCCCTGGCGCGTGCCCTTCGGTCGCGGCGCCCCGCAGACTGCCGGTGACCGGCTGGGCGGCGGCCGGACCCGGTACGGGGCGCGGTGCCGTCGTCTTGGTGAGGGTCACCGCGCAGACCTTGAACTCGGGCTGGAAGGAGAGCGGGTCGACGGCGTCGTTGGTGACGGCGTTGACGCTGAGGTACTCCCCGAACAGGTCGTTCCAGTGGAACGGCGCGAAGCAGTCGCCGGGCCGGACCCTGTCGGTGACGACCGCGGGCAGCACCGCCCGGCCACGCCGCGAGGCCACCTCGACGCCGTCGCCGTCCACGATGCCGAGCGCGGTGGCGTCCTGCGGATGGAGTTCGACGAAGGGGCCGGGGTTGAGCTTGTTGAGTTTCGCGACCTTTCCGGTCCGGGTCAGGGTGTGCCACTGGTGCTGCAGCCGACCGGTGTTGAGGACGAAGGGGTAGTCGTCGTCCGGGAGTTCGGCGGCCGGCAGATGCGGGCGGGCGAAGAACGACGCCCGCCCGGACGCGGTCGGGAAGACCAGGCGGGGCCGGCTGCCGTCCGGGCGCTCGACCAGGGGCGTGCTGACGCCGTCGTTCACGTAGCGGATCGGGTTGCGCTCAGGACCGTCCACGGTCGCCGCGGGCCACTGCACCGGAGCGCCGCGCAGCCGCGCGTAGGTGACGCCCCGCAGATCCCATCCGGTCTTCGGGTTCCATGCCCGCCGGAGCTCCTCGAACACCTCCTCCGCGGACGCGTACGTGAACGCGTCGGCGAAGCCCATCTCACAGGCGACACGGGCGATGAGCTGCCAGTCCGGCAGCGCCTGCCCGGGTGGGTCGACGGCTTCCTGGACGAGGGTGAGGTTCCGCTCGGAGTTGATCATCACCCCGTCGGACTCCGCCCAGAGGGTGGCGGGTAGCGAGATGTCGGCGTAGGCGTTGGTCTCCGTCTCGGCGAACACGTCCTGGGTGATGACCAGTTCGGCCGTCTCCAGCGCCTCGATCACGGTGCGCCGGTTGGCGACCGAGGCCACCGGATTCGTACAGATGATCCAGCACGCCTTGATCTCGCCGGCCACCATTTTCTCGAACATCTCGACCGTGCCGCGGCCGACGTCGGTGCGCAGGGTGCCCTCCGGCACTCCCCAGAGGTCCTCGACGAAGCGGCGTTCCTCCTCGACCAGCACCGAGCGCTGTCCTGGCAGGCCCGGCCCCATGTATCCCATCTCGCGGCCGCCCATGGCGTTCGGCTGGCCCGTGAGGGAGAACGGGCCGCTGCCGGGTCGGCAGATCGCGCCGGTCGCCAGGTGGAGGTTGACCAGGGCGTTCGTGTTCCAGGTTCCGTGGGTGGACTGGTTGAGGCCCATGGTCCAGCAGCTCATCCACTCGCCGGCTTCGCCGATCAGCCGGGCGGCCCGCCGGATGTCGGCCTCCGGAATGCCCGTGATCTCGGCGACCTTCGCGGGCGGGTGGTCCGCGAGGAAGCCGGGCATCTCCTCCCAGCCCTCGGTGTACTCGGCGATGAAGTCCGGATCGGTCCAGCCGCCTTCGACCAGCAGGTGCAGCAGGCCGTTGAGCAGAGCCAGGTCGGTGCCCGGACGGATCTGCAGGAACAGGTCGGCCTTGTCCGCGGTGGCGTTGCGCCGGGGATCGACCACGATCAGCTTGGCGCCACCGGCTTTGACCCGGTCCATCATCCTCAGGAAGAGGATCGGATGACAGTCGGCCATATTGGCGCCGATGACGAGGAAGACGTCGGCCCGGTCGAAGTCCTCGTACGAGCCGGGCGGCCCGTCGGCGCCGAGCGACAGCTTGTAGCCGGTTCCCGCGCTCGCCATGCAGAGCCGGGAGTTGGACTCGATCCGGTTGGTACGGATGAACCCCTTGGCCAGCTTGTTGGCCAGGTACTGAGCCTCCAGCGACATCTGACCGGAGACGTAGAGCGCCAGTGCGTCGGGGCCGTGTTCGTCGAGGATCGCGCGAAGGCCCCGGGCGGTCCTGGTGACGGCCGTGTCGACGTCCACGGCCTCGGGCTCGGCGCCCCGGTCGGCGCGGATCCGCGCGGTGGTCAGCCGGCCCGGGGCGGCCAGCATGTCGGCGTGGGTGGCGCCCTTGGTGCACAGCCGTCCGCCGTTGGCCGGATGTTCCTTGTCGCCGGATGCCTTGACGACCGTACGTCGGCCGTCGGGGCCCTCGGCGATGTCCAGCACGATCCCGCAGCCGACCCCGCAGTACGAGCAGACCGTCCGCACCCGCTCGTTCACAGCCGTCGTCTCCGCCACAGGAACGCCCCCTCAGATCGTCGTTCGACGGCCCCGGCGCGGAGCCCATCGGCCACCCGCGCGGGTCGAGCCCGTCGCCGCCCACCCTATGAAGCCCCTGTTGCCCGACCGTGACCGGCTGCGCCACCAGGCGTTACGCCGCCCGCACCGGAAGCGGCACGCGACTGTGAGCCGGCCCTCCCGTCCCCGCACCGGGCGACAGCCGAACCGACGCGTCGGCGCGAGCGCCACCGGCGGCCGGTCGCGATATGGCCGACCTCGAACGGAGCACCGCCGTGCGGAAGCCATCGGGCCTCCTTCCGCATACGGGACAGCAACCTCGTCAAAGGTGTGCCGCCGTGTCGGAGGAATTCTTCACCGCGGAGTTGATGCCTCGTCAACCACTCAGGCATTCAGGGCATTCCGCGGCCCTGATCGAGGTGATCGAGGTCGCCATGTCCTACCTTTTCGTAGCCTGGCATGCGTCGAATCCAAGGGCGTACAACCCTGGCGAATTCACCTCGACGGAAGCGTGACGACGTACTCGGCGAGGGTCCTCCGGACCACGTGCATCAGTGCACTCCCCCGAAGCGTCCACAGCCCCTGAAGGAGCCCAGTGAACAACCCGCACCTCTTCCGCCGCACCGCCCGGGTCGCGGCGGCGACCGCCGTCACCTTCGCCACCCTCGGTGCCACCTCCCCGACGGCGCCCGCGGCGGCGCAGCCGCCGGACGGCGTGCGGAGCATCGCGCTGTACGGCTTCGATCCCGGCCGGCGCGCACTGCCGGCTCGGCGCACGGAGCCGTTCAGCATGGTCGGCGTCACCTGGGCGGACTCGCGTGCCGAGCTCGGCGGCACGGCGCAGGTCCGTACCCGCGACAGTGTCACCGGCGTGTGGTCCGGCTGGCGTGACCTCGAACTCGACGTGCGTACGCCCGCGATCGAGGCGGGCGCCGGGGCGGGGGTCGACGGGATGCGTGCGGGAACGCAGCCGCTGTGGACGGGGCCGTCCGACGGTGTGCAGGTCAGGGTGACGGGGCAAGGCGGCGCGTCGAGGCTGCCGGCCGGACTGCGGGTGGAGCTGGTGGACCCGGAGAGCGATGCGGCCGAGGCCACGTCGGACGCCGCAGCGGCCGACGCCGCCAGGTCGGACGCCGCCGACAGCACGGCTCCGGAGCCGGTCGTGGTCCCGCGCGCGGGCTGGGGAGCCGACGAGTCGCTGGTCCTGAGCCGGGCGAAGTACACGACGGACACGAAGGTGGTGTTCACGCATCACACGGCGGGCACCAACGACTACACCTGTGCGCAGTCCGCCGACATCATCCGCGCCATCTTCCTGTACCACGTGCAGGGCCAGGGCTGGAACGACATCGGCTACCACTTCCTCGTCGACAAGTGCGGCACGGTCTTCGAGGGCCGTGCGGGCGGCATCGACGAGCCGGTCGTCGGAGCACATACCTACGGCCTCAACACGGACACGGCCGGCGTCGCCGTCCTCGGCAACTACAACACCGCGACCACCCCGCAGCCCGTCCTCGCAGCGATCGCCGGGGTAGCGGCCTGGAAGCTCGGCCTGTACGGGTACGACGCCGCCGGCACCGGCGAACTCACCGCGGCCAACGACAACGGCAAGTTCATCACGGGGCAGAAGGCCGTCCTGAACCGCATCTCGGGCCACCGCGACGGGTACCCGACCGAGTGCCCCGGCAACAATCTGTACGCCGACCTGACAGCGATCCGCGCACTCGCCACGGCGGCGCAGACGGACTGAGGACCAGGCTGTCGGAAACCCCCCTGGGTTACGCGTCCGGTTCGGGCGCGTCGTCCTTGGCCTGGGCGCGACGGCCGACCACGGCGGCCGCTGCCAGGGCACTGGCGAGGAAGGCGGTGGCGACGACCCAGGGCCGGTCGAGGACGTGACCGGTGGCGTGGTCGAGGGAGTAGCGGCCGGCGCCCGCGATGCCGATGCCGGCCGCGGTGAAGCCGAGGAAGGCCGGGTACTCGAAGCCGCCGGACTGGGCGAAGAAGCCGGCGGGCAGATGCACGGCGACCGCCCCCGCCATGGCTCCGGCCGCGGCGGCGCCGGCTGCCGGAGTGGCCAGGCCCAGAGCGAGCAGCGCACCGCCGCCTGCCTCGCCGAGGCCCGCGGCGATCGCGCTCTCACGGGGCGGCGAGAAGCCCATGGCCGCCATCCCCTGTGCGGTGCCCTCGATGCCACCGCCGCCGAACCAGCCGAAGAGCTTCTGGGTCCCGTGCGCGGCGAGTACGGCACCGGTGCCCACCCGCAGTACGAGAAGCCCGAGGTCGCGTCGGTTCAGGGTGGTCATCGGAGTCTCCCGGGGCAGCCGAAGGTCGGTCACCTTCCACTCTCGCCGCCACGCGCGCCGGGCCCTCTGTGTTGTTGCTCCACTCGGGTCATGTCCCGCCCGGCCGGGGGCCTCGGCTTATGCGCTACATTTTGCCGGTCCTTGACCGCGATCATTCACGATCCCTTCCTTCTCGGAGCCGGCAACCCATGAGCGACATCGTCAACGGCCTCGGCCGGGCCACCGCCTACGGCGCACTCGGCGTGGTGCTGCTGATCCTCGGCATCGTCCTGGTGGACCTGCTGACGCCGGGGAAGCTCGGCCGGCAGATCTGGGAGGAGCGGAACCGCAACGCCGCGACGCTGCTCAGCTCCGCCCTGCTCGGCATAGGCGGGATCGTCTTCACCTCGATCTGGACGACGTACGACGACTTCGGCAAGGGCATCGCCTCCACGGCCGCGTTCGGTCTGCTGGGCCTGGTGATGATGGCCGTGGCCTTTCTGGTCGTGGACCTGGTCACGCCGGGGAAGCTGGGCGCCACCCTCGTCGACCCCCAGCCGCATCCGGCTGTCTGGGTGACGGCCTCCTGCAACATCGCCGTCTCCGCGATCGTGTCCGCGTCCATCGCCTGAGCCCTTCAACGCCCCATCGGCTCGACCTCCAGGAACCGCCTGCGGCGTGGCCCCCGGTACAGCAGCGCCTCCCAGCCGAGCCGCTCCAGGACGGGCACGCAGGCGGTGAGCGCGGCCTCCTCCTCCTGCGCGGCCCCGCCGCCGGGCGGGCCCACCCACTCGACGACGGCGGTTCCGGGCCGTTCACCGGCCGTGACCCGGTAACCGGTCGCCACCCGGGCGCCCGTGGCGTCCACCGCCGAGGCCGCCGTCCTCGCCACCTCCAGGGCGAGGGCCACGGCCCGGACCGGCTGTCTCAGCTCCCACTCCGCGGGCACACCCGGCGAGTCATCGCCCTGCCGGTCGGTCAGCCGCCTGATCTGAAGCAGCCCGTCGAAGGCCGCCCGCGCCTCCCGTGACCGCTGCTCCCTCTCTCCTTCGTCCAGGGGCGGCCCGTCCCCCGTGGCCGCCTCGAACGTCCCCCGGTTCGTCGTCATGCCCCCACGGTAGGACCCGCCACCGACAACCACCCGGGTGCCGCCGTCCAGGTGTCAGCGCTGGCTGCGTCCGCTCGTGACCGCGTAGTACTGGAGGTCCTGCTTGTCGATCGGGCGGCGTACCGGGTAGCGGGTCGTGACCGTCGTCGTGGTCTTTCCGGCACGCACGGCGGTCGCCGAGCTGTGACCGGTGCGCAGGGGCAGGAGACGGGCGTGGACGCCGGACGGCGCTCGGTAGGTGCTGTCCGTGGTGCCGGTCGTCGTGCGCACCTGGGCGGGTACCGTGAGGAAGGAGAGGATCTCCACGGTGTCCCGGGGCGTTGCCGTGCCCCTGCGGGGCTCTATCAGCCGGGGCTGGCGTGCGGTGGACGGGGCGGCGTCGACGAACTGGACGCGAGAGGTCAGATAGAGGGTGTCACGAACGATCTCCGGCCAGGCGCCGGTCTTGAAGCGGGTCAGGTAGTAGGAACTGAGGTCCAGGTAGGCGTAGCCGTTGTGCAGTGAGGGAGCGAAGTGGGTGCCCTCGGAGTAGTCGTTCCAGGTGGTGAGCTGGACCCAGTCGGCGCCGGAGTCGATGGCCGCTCCCCAACTCGCACGCAGCGTCTCGGTGTTGCCCGCCTCGTCGTACACGCCCTGGTTGGGGCGGGCGTCCTGCACGGAGACCGGCTGCATCCAGATCTTGCCCAGCCGGCGCGCACGGTCGGCGGCGGCGCCCGCTCCGCCCTGCCGGTTGGCGCTCCGGGCGCCCCACTCGGAGAAGCCGTGGCTGATGGCCGCGTACCGCTCGTGTTCCGGGGTGAAGTCCAGGAAGAGCGGGACGAGTGCGGTGCGGATGCCGTGCCGGGACTCCAGCTCCCGCATCATCGACCGCCACCAACCGGGGTCCTTCTCCTCGGCCTTGAAGGGGGAGACGACGAGGCGGCCGTCCGGCAGGCGGTGCGCCGACGGGTGACGGGCCAGCCGGGCGAGCGTGTCGGCGAGGGAGGCGGGCGTGGTGCTCAGCGAGGTCATGTCGGGCATGAGCTGGATCCGGAATCCGGGGTCCTCCTCGCGGGCGGCCCGCAACAGCAGCTCGGCGCGGTCCCGGTTGCGTCCGCTCTCGGAGAGCAGGTCGAGGGTGAAGCCGTCGAGCCCGGCGTCCCGTGCGGTACGGATCTCCTGGCGCAGATGGGCCAGTTCCCAGTTCCCGCTCTCGGGCGCGGTGGGCAGCGGTCGGTCGCGCAGCAGCCCTCCGTACGCCCGGTGCTTGCCCTTCTCGCCCTCCGGGGTCAGGTAGTTGCGGCTGTAGTAGTCGCGGTCCGCGGGCTCGTTGTCCAAGGAGAGCGGGTACGGGGTGAAGTAGTGGGCGAAGACGAGCTTGCCCGAGCGGCGCAGTTCGCGGGGCGGGGGCAGGTCGAA
Source organism: Streptomyces sp. NPDC056222 (assembly GCF_042264065.1). Taxonomy (NCBI): domain Bacteria; kingdom Bacillati; phylum Actinomycetota; class Actinomycetes; order Kitasatosporales; family Streptomycetaceae; genus Streptomyces; species Streptomyces sp. NPDC056222. Next base: position 51,266 of record NZ_JBHJTL010000021.1, read on the forward strand.
GGGGAGTGCGGTGCTGTACGCCGCCGGGGGCGCCGAGGCCGGCTCGGCGGGGGCGTCGTCGCGGAGCACTCCGGCCGTTCCGATGCCGGCCCAGGCGCCGAGGAGCAGCACGCCCAGGGCGAGTCCCGGGAGCAGCCGTCGACGGCCCGGTGCCCGATGGGTCCGGGCTGAGGGCTTGTCCGCCATGGGCGTCCTTAGGGTCGGTCGGAGCTGCTGCCGCGGGCCCGCGGGCTGGCTGTAGTACAACCGATCGCAAGCGGCGGAACAACCACCGTCGGGTGCGTGCCGAACGGTCCGCGCGAGTCCGTCGCGTACCGCTTCCGGCGTGGTCGGCCGGAGTGACCGGCGGCTCGGAACGTCGTCGACTCGTTCCGCATCTCGGGCCGCGCCGCGTCGGATTGCTCGTGTTCGAGAGCGGTGATCGATTGACCGCCAACCGGCACGGACGCATTTCGCGCCCTCTCGGGGGGCTTCCCGGCGGTGTGGTTTCGGACACAACCGGGGCCTCCTCCCCCGCCGTTGCCTCGTGTCCCTTGCGCGACCTCCGACACGTTCCCGCCCGTGCGCCGCATGGCCTCACGTGCGTCAACTCCTGTCGCACAGCCGTATCATGCGAGCGGCCGTGTCCACACCGGCCCCGATGTCACGAGATGAATGAGCCGTCACCTTCTGAGGTCGTTCGTGTGAACAGCAGCGGACGTGCGTGTCTTTGTCGTACTGTTCCGGGCGTTGCGACACTTGTTCATCGATCAGGGGGTCGAAGGGCGGGGTGTCGCACGTCTAAACGTGCCTGGGGGGTACATGTGGCATGCCCGCACAACTGAGACCGACAACTCCGCCGGGACCGAAGCCGGTTCCGTGGCGACACCGCCGCACCCGCGCGCCAAGGCGCGCTGGTACCCGGCCGTCGCGCTGACGGTCGACATCCTCGGCGTGGGGCTGCCCACGGCGCTGATCATGGGCGTCGAGCGTCAGCCGTACGCCTACCTCAGTGCCCTGGTCGCCGCCCTCTGCTGGGTCGCGGTCCGCGCGCTCCGCAGACGGTACGCGCGCAGGGAACTCGGCGAGTCACGGGGCAGTCTGCCCGTTCTGCACGACTGGTTGATCCTCCTCGGGGTGCTCGCCGTGCTGCGCGCGGCCGCCGATCTGCACCATCCGGCGCTGCTCTGTCTCGCGGCGTTGATCCCGGCACCCGTACTGACCCTGACCTGCTCGAAACTGACCTGGCATCACCTGGTCGCGGCCCGCCGCGAGGCGCAGGTGGTCACCCGGGTGCTCGTCCTCGGCGAACCCACGGCCGCCGGTGATGTGGCGGAGCACCTCGCCGGACGCACCGAGCACCCGTACGTGGTGGTCGGCGTCGTGGCGATCGGGGACGGCCCGGTCCGCACCGGCGCCCCCGTGGCGACCCGGCTCGGCGTCCTGATGCCGGAGGCCGCGGACGGGGACACCACCCTCGTCCTGGCCGCCGCCCGTGAGCTGGAGGCCGATGTCGTCCTCGTCGCGGCCGGCCCCCGGATGGCGGGCGAACGGCTGCGGCGGCTCTCCTGGGGTCTGCACGATGCCGGTACCGAACTCGCCCTGGCTCCCGGCCTGGTGGAGTTCGCCGTGAAGCGGCTGGAGACCACGTCGGCGGCCGGAATGGCGCTGCTCCGGGTCGCGCCGCCGGTGCGCAGTGGTGTGCAGCAGGTCCTGAAGTCCGTCATGGACCGCGCCGGAGCGGCCCTCGGACTCCTCGCCCTGTCGCCGTTCTTCCTCGCGATCGGCGCCGCGGTGCGGCTCACCTCGCCCGGGCCGGTGTTCTACAAGCAAGTGCGGGTCGGTCAGGGACGGACCCCGTTCGTGATGTGGAAGTTCCGCACCATGTATCTGGACGCCGATGCCCGCAAGGCGGAGCTGTCGCAGGCCAACGAGCACGACGGGCTGATGTTCAAGATGCGGCGCGACCCCCGGGTGACCCGGGTGGGCAGACTGCTGCGTCGCACCTCGCTCGACGAACTGCCCCAGCTGATCAATGTGTTCCTCGGTTCGATGTCCCTGGTCGGACCTCGTCCGCCGCTGCCGGACGAGGTGGCGCGGTACGGGGACGTGGAGCTGCGCCGGCTCGCTGTGCGCCCCGGGATGACCGGACTGTGGCAGATCAGCGGCCGTTCGGACCTGTCGTGGGACGAGACGGTGGAGCTGGATCTCCACTACGTGGACAACTGGTCGTTCACCAGCGATGTCGATGTCATGGCCCGTACGTTCCGCGCCGTCGTCGACGGTCGCGGAGCGTACTGACGGGCCGGCCGCATGACGTCAGTTCTGTTCCCGCCACCAGGCGTACGTGGCGGCGATGCCGTCGGGCAGTGCGACGGCCGGCTTCCAGCCGAGTCCGGTCAGCCGGGACACGTCGAGAAGCTTGCGCGGCGTGCCGTCGGGCTTGCTCGTGTCCCAGGCGATACGGCCCTCGTACCCCGTCACCTCGGCCACGGTCTCGGCGAGTTCGCGGATCGTGAGGTCCTCGCCGCAGCCGATGTTGACCGGCTCGTCGCCGTCGTAGCTGCGCAGCAGCACGGCGCAGGCGGCGGCCAGGTCGTCGACGTGCAGGAACTCCCGGCGCGGGGTCCCGGAGCCCCAGAGCACGATCTCCTCGCGGCCCTCCTCACGGGCCTCGTGGAACCGGCGGATCAGCGCCGGCAGGACGTGCGAGGTCTCCAGGTCGAAGTTGTCGCCGGGCCCGTAGAGGTTCGTGGGCATCGCGGAGACGTAGGCCGCTCCGTACTGCTTCCGGTACGACTGGACCTGCACGATGCCGGCGATCTTGGCCAGTGCGTAGGCCTCGTTGGTGGGCTCGAGCGGGCCGGTGAGGAGCGCGTCCTCGGGGATCGGCTGGGGCGCGAGCCTCGGGTAGATGCAGGACGAGCCGAGGAAGAGCAGTCGCTCGACCCCGGCGGCGTGCGCGCCGGCGACGACCGCGAGCTGGATCTGGAGGTTCTCCTCCAGGAACTGCACGGGGTAGGTGCTGTTCGCCATGATGCCGCCCACCTTCGCGGCGGCGAGCACGACGGCGTCGGGGCGGGTCTCGGCGAGGAAGGCCGCGGTCCGGGCCGCGTCGCGCAGATCGAGCTCGGCGCGGGTCCGGGTGATCACTTCGTGCCCGTCCGCGGTCAGCCTGCGGGCGATCGCGGAGCCGACGAGGCCGCGGTGGCCCGCGACGAATATCCGGGCCCGCTCGGGCAGATACGACGGGGCTTCCGTCAGGGCGGTCGTCGATTCAGTCATGGCCCGGATCATGCCAGGCCGGCAGGGACCGCAGTACAGCAGATCCGGATTTAAGGCTCGGATCACATCATATCCGCAAGTTACGGACCGGCTGGGGGCCGGTCCGTTCGGGAGGGGCACCACGCATGAGCAAGACCGCACTCATCACCGGAGTCACCGGGCAGGACGGCTCGTACCTGGCCGAACTGCTGCTGTCCAAGGGCTACACGGTGCACGGCCTCGTCCGTCGCTCGTCCAGCTTCAACACCGAGCGCATCGACCACGTGTACCAGGACCCTCAGCAGGCGAACCGTTCGTTCGTGCTGCACCACGCCGACCTCTCGGACGGGGTGGCGCTGGTGAACCTGCTCCGTGACATCTGCCCCGACGAGGTCTACAACCTCGGCGCGCAGTCCCATGTGCGGGTCTCCTTCGACGCACCGCTGTACACGGGCGACGTGACGGGCCTGGGCGCCCTGCGGCTCCTGGAGGCGATCCGGGCGAGCGGGGTCGACACCCGGATCTACCAGGCGTCCTCCTCCGAGATGTTCGGCGCCACACCGCCGCCGCAGAACGAGCAGACGCCGTTCCACCCGCGCAGCCCGTACGGTGCCGCCAAGGTGTTCGCGTACTGGACCACGGTCAACTACCGTGAGGCCTACGACATGTTCGCGGTGAACGGGATCCTGTTCAACCACGAGTCGCCGCGGCGGGGCGAGACCTTCGTGACGCGCAAGGTGACGCGCGCCGTGGCCCGCATCAAGGCCGGGCTGCAGGACCGGCTCTACCTGGGCAACCTCGATGCCGTTCGCGACTGGGGGTACGCCCCCGAGTACGTCGACGCGATGTGGCGGATGCTGCAGCGCGACGAGCCGACCGACTACGTGGTGGCGACCGGAGTCCCGGCGACCGTAAGGCAGTTCGTGGAGACGTCCTTCTCCCATGCGGGGCTCGACTGGGCGGAGCACGTCCGCTACGACCCCAAGTACGAGCGCCCCAGCGAGGTGGACGCCCTGATCGGCGACGCGAGCAAGGCGCAGGAGCTGCTTGGCTGGAAGCCCGCGGTTCAGGTGGACGAGTTGGCCCGGATCATGGTCGATGCCGATGTCCGTCTCGTCGAGGACCAGTTGGCCGGCGCGACGGTCCGCATCGACCGCTGACCTGCACCTTTCTTCGACACGGCCGCTCCGGAGCGACAGCCGGGGCGGCCGTTTCACGCGATGTGCGGAGGTGCGCAAGGTAGCGGATTGGCCAAATTGGCTCATCCGCTTGTCACTTCGTCGTACAGTTCGCATTCATCAGATGGCAGTTGCACCACTTCTCGCCACATTGACTGGGCTATCACGCCTGGGGGGAACATGCGTAGATCCTGGGGGCTCACCGCTGCCCTCGTCCTGACCGTCGCGGCCGGAGCCGGAGGCTCTCTGGCCCCGACGGCCGCGGCACTGACGCCGCCGGTGGCCTTCACCGCGGACGATCTGCCGACCTGGCAGACCAACGGCATCGTCTGGGCACTCGCCGAGGCGAACGACACCGTCTTCGTGGGCGGCACCTTCTCCGAGGTGCGCCCGCCCGAAGGCGGCACCGGCACTCCGAAGGGGGCCGTCAACTTCGCGGCGCTGGACGCGGCGACGGGCGCGCCCACCGACTGCACTCTCTCATTCACCGTCGGCAGCGGCACGGCGACCGTGCGGGCCCTCGTGGTCTCGCCGGACAAGAAGACGCTGTACGCGGGTGGTTACTTCGGTGCCGTCAACGGCACCCCGGTCTCCAGCGTCGCCGCGATCGACATCGCCACCTGCACGCCGAAGGCGGCCTTCACCCCGAGCTTCCCCGCCACCGTGCGGGCGCTCGCCGTCACCGACACCACCGTCTACGCGGCCGGCGACTTCGGCACCGTGGAGGGGCAGACCCGACAGCGGTTCGCCGCCGTCACCACCGACGGCGCGCTGCTGCCGTTCACAGCGAACGCCGACGAGCCGGGCCGGGCCATCGAGGTCACCCCGGACGGGCAGCGCGTGCTGCTCGGCGGCGACTTCTTCACCGTCAACGGGGCCAACTCGCACGCGCTCGCCGTGGTCAACTCCACGACCGGCGCCGTGACCAAGGCGTACCCCAACGGCTGGATCCCGACGAACTCCGTCGTCAAGGACATCGAGACGGACGCGACGGGCTTCTACACCGGCAACGAGGGCACGGGCGGCGGCGTCTTCGACGGCCGCATCGCCCTGAACCTCTCCGACTTCGAGCAGCGGTGGCGCGACACCTGCCTCGGCGCCACCCAGGCGGTCCGCTCCTACCAGGGTGTGCTCTACAGCGCCTCGCACGCCCACGACTGCTCCAGCGTCGGCGAGTTCCCGGACGGGCGCCGCTACCACCTGCTCGCCCAGCCGACGACGTCGACGGGCAAGCTCGGCTGGTTCCCGGACACCAACGACGGCCTCGGCGAGGGCATCGGACCGCGCGCCTTCACCATCTCCGGCACCGGGACGACCAAGTACCTGTGGGTGGGCGGGGAGTTCACCACCACGAACGGTGCCCCGGCGCAGGGTCTCACCCGCTTCGCCTCCGGCCCCGACACCGGCGCGCCGACCGTCCCGGTGGTGAGCGCCGCCGCGGTGACCCCGAACGCGGTGCAGATCCGCTGGCGCTCCAGCCTCGACCTGGACGACTCGACGCTGACGTACAAGGTCTACCGCAACGGCGCCGCGACCCCGATCGCGACCGTCCAGGGCGACTCGCTGCACTGGTCCCGCCCCCAGGTCTCGTTCAAGGACACCACCGTGACCCCGGGCCAGACCTACACCTACCGGGTGACGGCCGAAGACGCGGACGGCAACACCAGCGCCCTGTCCGCGACGTCGACGGTGACGGTCCCGACCTCGCCGGAGCCGTACGCCTCCCAGGTGATCGCCGACGGCGCGGGGCTCTACTGGCGCTTCGACGAGTCCACCACGCCGTACGCCGCCGACTCCTCCAACGGGAACAACAGCGGCCTGTACGTCAACGCGCCCGTCCTGCGCCAGACCCCGGCCGCCGTCAGCGGAGCGTCCACCGCGGTCGCGCTCAACGGCACGGACGAGCAGATCCACAGCGACCGGCGTCAGGAGGTGACCGGCTCGTTCACCATCGAGACGTGGTTCAAGACGACCACGAACCGTGGTGGCAAGCTGATCGGCTTCGGCAACAACACGACGCGGAACAGCGGTAGCTACGACAAGCACCTCTACATGACGAACACCGGCAACGTGGTGTTCGGCGTCTACACCGGCACGGCACGGACGCTGACGTCGCTGGGCTCGTACAACAACGGTGCCTGGCACCACGCGGTGGGCACGCAGGGGCCGGACGGCATGAAGCTGTACGTCGACGGCAAGCTGCTGGCGTCCAACAACGTCACCACCAACCAGCAGTACCCGGGCTACTGGCACGTCGGCGCGGACAACCTCTCCGGCTGGCCGCTGCGTCCGACGAGCACCTTCTTCGCCGGCCAGCTCGACGAGGCGGCGGTCTACCCCTCGGCGCTCACCGCGACGCAGGTCGCCAAGCACCACAGCCTGGCCTCCGCGCCGGCCGACACGGTCACCTCGGTCACCGCGTCGGAGGACACGTACGCCAACGCCGGGGCCCCCGGCACCAACTACGGCACGTCCAGCTCCATGGCCGTGCGCGGTACGGCGGCGTACGAGTCGTACCTGCGGTTCACGCTGCCGGCCGCCCCGGCGGGCACCGTCCTCAAGAGCGCCCGGCTCGCGGTGAAGACCACCACGATGGCGGGCGCGGGTTCGGCGGACAGCCAGTCCGTCGTGCCGGTCACCGGCGCCTGGACCGAGGCCGGGCTCACGTACAACAACCGGCCGACGCTCGGATCCGGCCCGATCGGGACGCTCAGCGGTGCCACGGACGGCTCGGCCGTCTACTCGGCGGCGCTGGACACCCCGGCGATCTCGGCGGCGCTCGGCGGCTCGTACAGCGTCGCGCTGACCAGCACCGGGACCGACCCGCTGTGGCTCTGGTCGTCCGAGGCGGCGGCCGCGGAGGGCACTCCGCAGCTGGTGCTGACCTTCGGCGCTCCGTAACCGGTGCGCTGAACCGTCCATCCCAGGATGCGGGGCCCGGTCCACCGGGCCCCGCATCCGACGTACCACGGGAGTTCCCCCATGCGTCGTCCTCTTCACCGGCGCCCGGCAGCGGCGGCGGCCCTGCTGACCGCACTGCTCGCCCTCACCGCCTGCTCCTCGGGCGGTGACGGCTCCGACGGCGCGCCGAAGGCCGCCACGCCCGCGCGCTCGGCGACCGTGCCCGACCGGCAGGCCGAGGTGGAGCCCACCGGCCCCACCCCGTCCCCGACCAAGGGGCCGGTCGTTCCCGACGCCGAACTCAAGCCCGTCACGGGCTCGTTCACCACGGAACAGAAGGAGTACCTGAGCGGGCGGGTGCCCAAGAACACGGACCCGGCCGCCGTGCTCCAGACCGGACAGGAGTCCTGCCAGCGTCTGGAGCGCACCGCCAAGCGCGACAAGGACGCGGCGGTGGGCGCCCTCGTCGCCGGGGACATCCCGGACGCCGAGGCCGCCGTGAACCATCTGTGCCCGGCGCAGAAGCCGCTGCTCGCGACGGCGAGGACCGGGTTCCCCGACGGCACGGCAACGCAGCCGAAGGCCGGCACGTTCCGTGCGCTGACCACCGACCCGTCGTGCACCTGGCGGGCCCTGGGCAAGGACGGGAAGGTGCTCGCCTCGGGTCCGGCGCTCGGCGCGAAGGGCCCGGTGAAGGCCGTCGTCCCCGCGGGGACGACGGAGTTCGTCTCCTCTTCCTGCTACGCCTGGCTGCCGGCCTGATCCACACGGACGGACTCGTACACCCCGAGCAGGGTGTCGAGGACGGCCTCCATCGAGAACGCCTCCGTGGCCAGCTTCCGGGCCGCCACGGAGGCGCTGTCGTTCGCGTGGCGGTCCAGCAGCGCGGTGACGGCCGGGGCGATGCCCGCGGGGTCCGTGACCACGCGTCCCGCGCCGGCCTCCTCGATGTCGCGGGCGAGGCCGTTGGAGTCCGTGACGACGGCCGGTGTACCGATCGACAGCGCCTCCAGGACGGACATCGGGAACGGCTCGTCGACCGAGGGCAGGACGTAGACGTGCGCCCTGCGCAGCTCCTCCAGCATCCGCTCGGCCGACAGCGGTCCCGGCCGGTCCACCCGGTCGCCGACGCCCAGCTCGGCGGCGAGCGCGTCGACGGCCGCCCGCTCGCCCTCGTCGGGCCCCGCGAGGACGAACGTGGCGTCGGGATGGTGGCGCAGGATCTCCGGGACCGCCGCGACGAAGTCCGTGGGGCGCTTGCGGGACTGCAACCGGGCCGCGTACAGGATGCGGGGCGGGCCGGCGGGGGCCGGGCGCGGCTCCTGGGCGGGTACGCCGTTGACGAGTCGTACGGCCCGGTCGAGCGGACCTCCGACGACGGCGTCGAGGTCCCTGCGCTCACGGCCTGTCAGATGGAGGACGGCGGAGGCGCCGCGCAGCACGCGCCGGACCGCCACCGCGTCCAGGATCCTGGCCAGGATCTTCTCGCTCGGATCGACCATGCCGTGCGTCTGGAGCACGAGCGGCCGGCCGGCCCGCAGCGCGGCCAGCGCCACGGGCAGGGTCACCAGGTCGCGGGCGAGGTGGACATGGACCACGTCGGCGTCCCTGACCAACTTCCCCGCCCCGGCGAGCAGCGCGGGCGAGGTGATCCCGCTGAAGCCCAGCGGGAGGATCGAGCGGGCCCGGTAGAGCCGGGCGGGCACTCCGTCGACCTCGGTCGGAAGCCGCTCGCCGAAGCCGTCGCCGAGGGCCACCAGGCGTGCCTGGTGGCCGCGTTCGGTCAGTCCGCGGCAGAGGTTGACCGCCACTCTGACCGGGCCGCCGAAGGCGTGGGTGGGACTGTGCAGGGTGACCGCGTGCAGGACGCGCAGGCCGCTCACGCGGGCACCGGGACCGGACGGCGGCCGTCGGCCGTGTGCAGCGTGAGCTCGGGCAGGTCCTTGTGCAGGGTCGTACCGGCGGCGACGACCGCATGGCGGCCGACGGTGACCCCGGCGAGGACGGTGGCGCGGGTCGCGACCCAGGCGCCGTCCTCGACGGTGATCGGGGCGTTGCGGTAGCGGAAGTCGGCGGCCCGGTGGTCATGGCTGCCGGTGCACAGCAGCGCCTCCTGGGAGACACAGACGTGCGCGCCGAGCGTGACGGGCTCCAGGTTCAGCAGCCAGGCGCCCTCGCCGATCCAAGTGTGGTCGCCGACGGTCAGCTTCCACGGCCACAGGATCCTGACCCGGTGCCGTATGAGCACGCCGTCGCCTATGGTCGCGCCGAAGACCCGCAGCAGCGCGACCCGCAGCCTGGCCGGGCAGAACCAGGCCATGAAGACCGTGTTCATCACCGCGAACCAGAGGGCCTGCACGAGCTTGCCTCGGCCCTTGTCGTATCCGGCCAGCGTGAAGGCCGGGAGATTCCGCATGAGTCCACCCCCAACAGCGCCTCCCCAGGCGCCGAGGCGTTCAGACTAACGGTTGACACGAGGTGACAGGGGGGCGTCGGTAGACTGCCGCGAAGTGACGTTCCGGGGTGGCGCATTGATGTGCCGGGGGCCGGAAGTCCGGGGATTCCAGGGGGCGGCATGAGCACCGATGTACGTGATACGGCGGCGGAGCCGCGCCCTGGGCCGACGGCGCCCGCGCCCCTGCTCCTCGCCCCTCCGGTCTCCCCGCGCACGCTGCTCTCGCGGGCCCTGTCGATCCCGCTGGTGCTGGGCTTCACGGTGTTCCTGCCGCTGCTGGTGGCGATCCAGCCGGGCGCGGGGGTGCACGACGCCGCGTACTACCTGCAGATCGCGCTGACCATGTACGCCGGGGCCCGACTCTCGGCGATGATCCTCACTCGTCGCCGCAAGCTGCTCCAGGGCTCGTTCTGGCTCTTCGTCTACATGGCGATGGGCGTGGCGCCGCTCGCGCAGGCCGTTCTCGGCCGGGTGCCGACGCCGGTGGTGGGCCCGCGCTCCGATCTGACGACGGCGGTGGCCCTGGTCCTGGTCGGCTGCGCCGCGTTCGACCTGGGGTCGCTGCTGGCCCGCGGCCGTCCGGGGGGGTCCGGTCGCGGCGAGGAGCGTCCGGCGCTGGTGCACCGGCGGAGGCTGTACCTGCTGGTGCTGCTCGCGTTCCTGTGCAGCGGGCTGTTCGTCGTCAAGCTCGGCGGGCCCGCGGTGTTCTTCTCCAGCCGCCAGGAGATCATCGCCGGGATCGAGGAGGCGGGCGTCTCGCAGGCCGACTCGCAGGCCGGGCAGGCGTTCCTGCGCGGCTTCGGCACGGTCCCCGCGCTCTTCGCACTCCTCGTGTACTGCCGTTGGCTGGTCACCTCGCGACGGGCCAGGCGCCGCCCCATGGTGATCGCCGTCTTCCTGGCCCTGGTGGTGCTCAACTGTGTGGTGAACAACCCGATCTCGAACCCCCGGTACTGGTTCCTCACGGTGATGTTCTCGCTGCTGTTCACCGTCTTCCCGGTGAGCGCGGCGATGTACCGGTCGGCGTTGAGCCTCGGCGTGGTGATGGCGCTGATCGTCTTCCCGTTCTCTGACCGCTTCCGGTACGACGAGAAGAACTACCGCCCCGTGGAGACGACATCGGTCCTGGAGCCGCTGGCGCTCAAGGACTACGACCAGGTCGGCATGTTCGCCAACACCATCACGCTGGTGAACTCGGGCAGCCGGCACCGCTACGGACGCCAGCTGGCCGGGTCCGTGTTCTTCGCGGTGCCCCGTTCGGTGTGGCCGGGCAAGCCGCGCGACACGGGCGTGATGGTCGGCCAGTGGATGGGGACGGTGAACACCAACCTCTCCTCCCCCGTCTGGGCCGAGCTCTGGATCGACTTCGGGGCCGTCGGCATGGGCGCCGGGATGATGGGGATGGGATACGCCGCCGCGCGCGTGGACGGGCGGTTCGCCCGGCGAGGCACCCGCAGGGCGCCGCCGGGCAGTCTGATCTCCCTGGTGGTGCCGCTCGTGGCGGGGTACTCGTTCATCCTGCTGCGCGGCCCGCTGCTCCAGGCCTCGGGCCGGGTGGCGATCGCGCTGATCTGCATCGCCCTGGTCACCACCTGGCGTCAGGACAAGGGCGCCGCGCTGCGCTGACCGTCCTGATGTTCCGGGACGGGTTCGGGGTGGGTACGCGCCACTCGGGTCCAGGCGGCGAGGGCCTTCAGCGCGGAGCCGACGGCCAGGCCCCAGGCCGCGCCGATCGCTCCGCCGAGGACGTATCCGCCGAGCATCAGGGCGACCGAGAGCAGCGAGAAGACGACCTGGACGGAGAGCGTGGCGCGCGGGCTGAGGACCCGCAGGGTCACCAGGGCGCAGGTGCCCGCCGCCATCACGGCGTACTGGCTGCCGGTGGCCGGCAGGAGCTCCGCCGCGGACTGCCAGGTGTCGCCCAGGAGCATCCGTCCCATGCGCTCCGGGAGCGCGTACAGGGCGGCTGCCCAGCCGAGCGCGACGAGGGCGAGGACGGCGGCGAGTCCCACGGCGGCGCGCACGGTGGCGCGGCGGGAGCCCGCCCTGCCGAGCAGCGGCGGGCCGAAGGCGTTGACCGAGGTGAAGAGCGTGTTGAGCGGCCCGAAGAGGGTCGAGGCGCCGCGCAGCGCGCCGACGGCGAGGGGGCTCGCGAGGACTCCGAGGCCGAGGACGGCGAGCTGGCTGGAGCCGTTGCCGACGGCGAACTCGACGACGAAACGCCGGCCGAGGTGGTCCTTGCGCAGGAAGCGGCGCGGATCGCCGGGCCGGTTCCGCACGAAGGGCCGGAGCAGGGCGAGTCCGAGTAGGGCGGCGGGCAGCGCCGACAGGCCCCAGACGAGGACCAGGCGGGCCGGTGAGGAGCCGTGCGGCTGAAGCAGCAGCGCGGGTACGGCGCAGGCGAGCCGGAGGGTGTCGGCGGCGAGGGCGCGGTGCGGCTGCCGCAGCGCGGAGAAGGCGTACCGCAGCCCGTCCTGGACGAGGACGACCGGCAGGACGGCGCCCAGGGCGAGCAGCGCGGTGCCGGTGGTGCCGCCGACCACGGCACCGGCGGCGAGCAGCGGGAGCGCGGCGGCCGCGGCGGCGGCGGCCGTGAACGCGACGGCGGACCGGGCGGCGGCACCGACCTCGTGCTCCTCGCCCTTTTCCAGGACGACGCTCTGACCGACGTACGCCGCGCCCAGGCCGAGGAGCACGGTGAAGACGATGTAGACCATCGAGAAGGCGGCGAAGCCGTCCGCGGTGGACGCCCGCGCCGCGATCACCAGGACGGCGATGTTGGTGAGGCTGGACGCCGCCTGGTCCAGGACCGAGGCGGCGACGGTGACGGCTCGTCTCAACGGTCGCCCGCGCGGATGTCACCGTTCCGGAGGTCCTCGGCGCGCAGCGAGCGCAGGGTGACGGTGTCGGAGCCGTCGCCCTGGATCACCTGCTCGGGCTCGGCGGTGAACTCCTCGCCGCCCGTGGGCGCGGGCGCCGGCTGCCGGTTCCGCCCGCCTCCGCCTCGCCGGCCGCCCGCCTGCTTGGCGGCGCGGCGCTGCCCGCTCGGGGCGTGCACCACGGCGCCGAGGACCGTACCGCCTGCGCCCGCGATGAGTTCGCGGATGCGCTGGAGGTCCGTGCGGTGGACGCCGCGCTGGTCACAGACGATGAGGACGCCGTCGACACGGTCGACGAGGGCGAGCGCGTCCGCGTAGTTGAGGACGGGCGGGGCGAGGACGACGACGGTCGAGTTCGGCGAGTCGGCCTCGGCGATCAGCCGGGTGACCGTGGGGGCGGTGAGCGCCCGGGCCACGTTCCGCACCCGCTCGCCCGGCACCAGGCCGAACGAGCCGGACTCGCCCGCGTCGACGGAGAGTTGGCGCCGTCCGGGCCAGCCGTTCTCGTCGCTCTCCGCCGCATGGCTCCAGCGGGGCGCGGCCGCCGCGTGGGCGCGCAGGCGTCCGGCGAGCGTGGGGGTGCGCAGGTCGGCCTCGATGAGGAGGACGTCCTTGCCGGTCTCCGCGAAGGAGGCGGCGAGGTGCGAGGCGACCGCCACGGCTGCGTCGTTGGCGCCGCGTGGGGCGACGACGAGGAGCCGTCGGCGGTCGGCGAAGCGCTGGTCGTAGGCGAGCCGGAAGGCGACGGAGCGGTACTCCTCGGCGACCCGGGCGTCCGTGTGGTCGTCGGCGAGCAGGACGTCGGTGGCCCCGCGCGGCAGGGTGCCGAGGACGGGGGCGCGGACGGCGCGGGCGACGTCGCCGGGTGATCGGGGCGCGGGGTCGAAGACGAGCCGGACCCAGGCGGCGAGCAGGCCGAGTGCCACGCCGACGAGGGCGCCGAGGCCGAGGCTCATGGTGAGCCCGGGCCCGTCGGAGAAGCCGGGGGCGGTGGCGGTACGGATCACGGTGCCGGCCGACATGTCGAGGGACTTGAGCTGGCTGATCCGCGCGTCGAGCTCGTTGATCCGGTTGAGCAGGTTGGTCTTGACCGCGTACTCGTTGTCCCGGGCCGCCCCGTCGGACATCCGGTCGACTTCCTTGGTCTTCTGGTCGTGCTTCTTGGCGACCTCGTCGAGCTGCTTCTGCTGGCCCGCCAGCATGGTGGCACGCAGGTCCGTCCACTGCTTCTTGCGCAGGTCGAGATAGGCCTGGGTGACCGCGTTGGCCCGGTCGGCCGCGGCCTGGGGCGAGTCGGCGGTGTAGGTGAACTGGAGGACCTGGCTCTGCGGCGGATTGGTGACCTGGAGGTCCTTCTGGAGCTTCCCGAGGGTGCCGGTCCAGCCGAGCTTCTTGGCGGCCTGCTCGGCGACGCTGCTGCTGAGAGCGGTCTGCCGCTCGGACCCCATGTTCAGTGTCTTGTCCTGCGAGACGCTGGGGTTGAACGGGTCGTTGACCGGTGCGCGGAGGACGACCTGGCTGGTGGCGACGTAGGTGTCGGCGTTGGAGAGGCCGAACCAGACACCGCCGAGGAGGCCGATCCCGATGCCGGCGCCGATGATGGCGCGGTAGCGCAGGAGTTGGCGGAACTGGTCGCGCAGCAGCTCCGGTTCGTCGTCCTCGACCGCGGTGACGTGCGTGTGGCTCACGTGCTCGGACCCCCCAGAGCCTCGTCGATCAGTGCGTCGATCCGGGCCAGTCCGGCCGCCCGGGTCAGATGGGCCTCGACATGGCGAGGCCCCTGGGCGCCGAGCGCGTCCGCGGCCGACGGATCGTCTCCGAGTCTACGGATCTCGGCGAGGAGCGCGTCGGGGTCCTCGGGCGGTACGAGTACGCCGGCGCCGGAGCGCAGCACTTCGAGCGCGGTGCCGCCCTCGGCGGCCACGGAGGCCACGACGGGGCGTCCGGCCGCGAAGTACGAGGTCAGCTTGGACGGGACGCTCATGTCGAGGACGGAGGCCCGCTGGGTGACGGCGAGGACGTCCGCCGCGGCGAGGGTGTCGGGGAACTCGTCGTCGCCGACGGGTGCCATGAAGTCCAGGTTGGGTATGCCGGCGCCCAACTCCTCCAGGTGGTCCCGCTGGTTCCCGTCGCCGAGGAGCACGATCCGGATCTTCGGGTCGCGCCTGGCCGCCTCCACGAGCACCTCGAGCCCCTGCTTGAGACCCATGTTCCCGGAGTGCAGGACGACGGTCTCGCCCTCGGCCCAGCCGAGCCGCCGCCGGGTCTCGGCGCGGGGCGCCGAAGGGCTCGGCACGTGCGACCAGTTGGGGACGAGCCGGATGCGTCCGCGGTCGACGCCCATGGCGGCGACCTTGTCCACGAAGGTCTCGTGGATGACGCCGACGAGCGCGGCCCTGCGCAGGGCGTACGTCTCGGCCCGGGCGGCCAGCGCGGCGGCCCGGTCGCCGCCGCGGATGCCGCTCTGCGCGGCGGCGGCGCCCATCAGGTCCTGGACGACGGGCACGTACGGAATCCGCCAACGGGCCGCGAGGCGGGCGCCGATGATGCCGCCGGCGAGGCTGGGCATCTGGGCGAGGACGGCGTCGGGCCGGGCCATCGAGGGCGGTGCGAGCAGTCCGTGGGCCAGCACGGTCGCCTCGAACGCGGCCCGCTTCAGTGCGGTCTGGCGGGGCGGGACGGTGTGGCGTCTGCGGTGCACGACGACTCCGGCGCGCTGCTCGGTGCGCCGCCAGGCGCCCGCGTAGGCCGGGTCGAGCGACCAGGAGGGGTAGTGCGGCATCCCGGCGAGGACGTGGGTCTCGTGGCCGCGCGCCGCCCAGTGCTCGGCTATCTGGGTGGCGTAGGGACCTATTCCGGCATGTTCCGGCGCGTAGTTGGTGGACACCATCAGCAGGCGCCGACGTATGACCGGCGTACCCCCGCCGTTGTTCCCCGCTGCCACTTCCCCCACGCGAACGTCCCTCTCCCCCGTACGTGAACCGGCCCTCACCCTAGTCGTTCACCCACTCTCAACGGAACGTGCACGCTATCGTCGGAACTCCTTCGCGCTGGGGAGCGCGAACGCACTTGGGGGGTTTCACACATGACCGATGGACGGCCGTACCGGGTCGGCTACGCGCCGGGCGCCTACGACCTCTTCCACATAGGCCATCTCAACATCCTTCGACACGCCCGTAGTCAGTGCGACTATCTGGTGGCCGGCGTGGTCTCGGACGAGATGGCCGAACTCGCCAAGGGACGGCGCCCGATGATCCCGCTGGTCGAGCGTCTCGAGATCGTGCGCAACGTGAAGTACGTCGACGCCGCCTTCGTGGAGACCGTGCCGGACAAGCTGGAGACGTGGAAACAGGTCCGGTTCGACGTGCTGTTCAAGGGCGACGACTGGCGCGGTACGCCCAAGGGGGACCGGCTGGAACGGGACTTCGCCGGGGTGGGGGTGGAGATCGTCTACTTCCCGTACACGATGCACACCTCCAGTACCCAGCTCCGCCGTGCGCTCGACCTCCTGACGCAGGAGGCCGAGCCGGGCACGGGGATGGGCGGGGTCAGCGAGGGGCTGCGCTGAGCTCGCGGAACCACTTGGCGAGGAAGGCGAGGAGGAACACCGCGCTCGCGATGCCGAGCGCGGTGTAGGTCCAGCGGAACGCGGACCCGCCGCCGAGCAGCAGGAAGACCAGGCAGAAGACGCCGTGGTCGACGGGGAGCAGCGCCACGGCCCGCAGCGTGGAGGGCTGGGGCGCCGGTGTGCCGGGGGCCGGTCGCGGCTTGAGCTTCTCGGTCAGGAGTCCGCCGAAGAAGGTGACGACCGCGGCGAGCTGGAATCCGAGCGGGACGAGGAGCCAGCCGTCGGTGGTCGTGCCGAAGTGCTCGGGGTGCCGGTAGAAGGCGATCAGCACGGCGAGGTGCAGGGCGGTGATCTTCGCGCAGTCCACCACGTGGTCGAGCCACTCCCCCGCCGGGCTGCCGCCGCCGCGCAGGCGGGCGAGCTGTCCGTCGGCGGAGTCGAAGGCGAAGCCGACGGCGAGACCGAGCCAGATCAGCAGGCCGAGCGTCCAGGACGGCGTGGAGAGGGCGACCCCCGCGACGGCCGCGAAGCTGAATCCCGCGCTGATCAAGGTGACTTGATTGGGTGTCAGTCCGGCGGCGTACGAGCCGGCCGCGAGGTAGCGCCCCACGGGTCGGTTGACGAACCGCGAGTAGAGCGAGACCCCCTTCGCGGACTTCTGCGCGGATCTCAGTTCGGTCAGCGCGGTCCCGATCGTTCCCACGAACCCCCCCGGGTCGTTGTTGCGTACGGTCGATACCCGTACATCTGTACGTGATGATGGCGCACATCATCGCAGGACCCGGGAGGGGGCGAAGGGTCAGGTGGCTCGAACCGTCACGCCTCCACGGCCTCCGCGTGGCGGTTCTCCTTGAGGGTGATCCGGCCCTTGCGGATGGTCGCCAGGCGCGGGGCGCGGCGGGCGATGGCGCTGTCGTGGGTGACCATGACGAAGGTCAGTCCCTGCTCCTTCCACAGGCCTTCGAGCAGTTCCACGATCTCGTCGCGCATCGACTCGTCGAGGTTGCCGGTCGGCTCGTCGGCGAGGAGCACCTTGGGGCGCTTCACCAGGGCCCGGGCGATCGCGACACGCTGCTGCTGGCCTCCGGAGAGCTCGGACGGAAGGTGGCCGAGACGTTCGCCCAGACCGACGGAGTCCAGGGCCTCGGCGGCCATCCCGCGCCGCTGGGACGCCTTGAGGCCCATCGGGACGAGCGCGGTCTCCACGTTCTCCTGCGCGGTGAGTGTGGGGATGAGGTTGAAGGACTGGAAGACGAAGCCGATGTTCTGACTGCGGACGCGGGTCAGCCGGCTCTCGGGCAGCTTCGCCAGGTCGACGCCGTCGAGCATCACGCTGCCCGCCGTGGGGCGGTCCAGGCCGCCCAGCATCTGGAGCAGCGTGGACTTGCCGCCGCCGGTGGGGCCCTGGATGACGAGCCGGTCGCCCTCGCTGATGGTGAGGTCGATCCCGGCGAGCGCGTCGACCCTCTCCTGGCCTCTGCGGTACTGCTTGGTGACGCCTGTGAGTTCGTACATGGTGCAACTCCTGCGATACGTGAAGGGGGTTCGGGCTTCCGGCTACTCGACGCGGCGCAGGGCATCAGCCGGGCGCAGTCGCGAGGCGCGCCAGGCGCCGAAGCCACCGGCGACGAGCCCGCCGCCGAGGGCGAGGACCACGGCGAGACCGACGGTGGTGACACTCACGGGGGCGGTGAGGGCGATGTCGAGGGTGTTGCCGGCGGCGCCGTCGCGGGCCGCGGTCATGCCGGGGCCGCCCATCATGCGGCCGCCGCCGGGGCCGCCGCTGTTCAGTGCGCCGGCGCCGAGTTCGGCGGTGAGGGTGGGGCTGATGGCGGTCACGAGGTAGGCGCCGCCGAGGCCCACGGCGATGCCGAGCGCGCCGCCGATGAGGCCGTTGACGAGCGCCTCGCCCATGACCTGACGGGTGACCCGGCCGCTCTTCCAGCCGAGCGCCTTGAGCGTTCCGAACTCGCGCACCCGGCGGCTGACGGCGGAGGAGGTGAGCAGACCAGCCACGAGAACGGCGGCGACGAGAACGGCGTACGAGAGCCACTTGCCCACGTTGGTGGCGAGGTTGGCGGCGGTGTCGAGGGAGCCGGAGACGGTCTCGGCGAGATCGGCGGAGGTGGTGACCGTGGTGCCGGTGACGTTCTTCTGGATGGCGGACTTGACGGCGTCGATCTTCGTCGAGTCGGTCGCCTTCACATAGACGGTGGTGATCTTGTCCTTGGAGTCCGACAGGGTCTGCGCCTGCTTCAGCGGCAGATAGACCTGGGCGGCGGACTGTCCGCTGTCGGCGGTGGCGATGCCGACGATCTCGAACTTCACCGCCTTGACCGTGAGGGTCTTGCCGACGTCGAGGCCCTCCTGCTTGGCGTAGGCGCTGTCGACGACGACGACCTTGGCATCGGTCTCGGAGGCCTTGAAGGTACGGCCCTTGGAGATGGTGGAGGTCGTGAGCGGGCCGAGGTCGGGGGCGGTGACGTCGGTGCCGTAGAGGGTGAAGGAGTTGACGTCGAAGGCGGCGCCACCGCCCTCGACGGTGCCTCCGCCACCGCTGCCGTTGCCGCCGCCCGGACCGCCGGGCTGCGCCTGGCGGGTGTCCTGCCTGACCTCGCCTCGCCTGAACTGACCGTCGATCTTCAGGTTGGTGAGGCTGAGACCGCCGACGGCGTCGGCGACGCCGTTCTGCTTCGCGACGGTGGCGACGGTGGAGGCGGGCAGGGTCTGGAACCCCTGGACCATCAGCCGGTCACTGCTCTGCTCCTCGCCGTCCTCCCCGGCGTCGAACTCGAACCGCGGCCGCTGCGCCTGCCCGCCCTCCGTGGGCTGCTCGCGGGCCTTGGTGACGGTCAGGTCGGTGCCGAGGCCGTAGAGGGACTCGAGGACCTGGGTCTGTGCCTGCTTCATCCCGGAGGCCACGGAGTTGACGACGATGACGAGCGCGATCCCGAGCGCGAGCCCGGAGGCGACGACGAGCGCCGCCTTTCTGCGACGGCGCAGCTCGCGCCGGAGGTAGGTGAAGAACATGGGCGCGAAGCTAGGTGCGCGTGGTGATGGCCGGATAAGGCCTGCGTGAGAGCGGGATGAGAGTCGGGGCGGGGCACGCGGGCGGGCGGGGGACGGCGTGAGCGGGCAGGCCGGCGGGATCCGCGTCGCCCGCGCGCGGCGGGACCGCTCGCGGCGACCGACGAGGC
This sequence comes from Streptomyces sp. NPDC056222, assembly GCF_042264065.1. Lineage (NCBI taxonomy): Bacteria > Bacillati > Actinomycetota > Actinomycetes > Kitasatosporales > Streptomycetaceae > Streptomyces > Streptomyces sp. NPDC056222. The sequence continues at coordinate 70,687 of NZ_JBHJTL010000021.1, forward strand.
CGGCCGGGGGCCGGCCCGCCGGGTGCGGTGCACGCGGCGGCATGCGGGGGTGCGGGCAGGCAGCGCGGGAAGGCCGCGGAGTGGACCGCGGTACGCGGTACAGGGCGCCCGCCCGCAGGCGGGCCGTGCCGCCGGGCGGGCGCGGACCCCACGGCGGTACTCGGTACAGGGCATCCGCCAAGCGCAGGCACGAGGTGTGCCGGGCATCGACGCCGCCGGGGCGATGAACCCACCCGAGTACACCGCCCGGTTGGCGGGCGGTACGGCGTCGGCGCGCGGCGGCACCCCGTCGGTGCGGTGGGACCGCTTGCGCGACCGCCGGGGCAGGGCGTCAGCGGCCGTACGCCAAGGGGTCCGCCAGGACTTCGCGGATGACCACGGCGGCCGCGCCGCGCGCCGCGTCCGTCGAGGTGGAGGCCGGGCGGAGGCGGCCGGCGGTGGGGGTCCAGAGGCCGGAGACGACGCGGCGGGCGAGTTCGGCGTCGACGGCGGGCCCGAGTCGGGGCATCAGGCGGGGGTAGATCCCGCCGAGGACGACGACTTCGGGGTCGAGCAGGTTCACCGCGCCGGAGAGCGCGAGTCCGAGCGTCCGGCCGGCCTCCTCGACGGCGGCCACCGCGCGCGGCTCGCCCGCCTCCGCGCGACGGGCCAACTCCTCGACGCCCGAGGCGCCGGTCTCCCCCTCGTCCGCGAGCCCCGAGGCCCGCAGGAGCGCCGACTGGCCGGCGTACTGCTCCAGGCAGCCGCGCGAGCCGCAGCGGCACAGCGGACCCTCCGCGTCGACGGCCATGTGGCCGATCTCGCCAGCGAAGCCGTGCGCACCGCGCAGCAGCTCTCCGTTGACGACGATCGCACCGCCGACGCCGATCTCGCCGGTGAGGTGCAGGAAGCTCCGTACGTCGCCCAGCGCGCCGAACCACAGCTCCGCGAGCGCCGCGACGTTCGCCTCGTTGTCCGAGGCGACCCGCAGCTCCGGGCGCCCTGGGCGCAGGGCGGTGAGGGCGGCGGCGAAGATCCGGTCGGCGTCGACGCGGTTCCAGCCGAGGTTCGGCGCCTGGTGGACGGTCCCGGACGAGACGAGGCCGGGCAGGGCCAGCCGTACGCCCGTCGGGTGGAGTTCGCGTTCCGCCGCCTTTGCGAGGACCCGCGCCGCGATCCGGGCGGCACGCCCCAGGACCTCGGTCGCGCCGGCCGCGCGGTTGTCGAGGGGCTCGGTGATCCGGAGCCGGTCGGTGCCCGCCAGGTCGACGACGCACACGGACACGTAGTCGACGTTGATCTCGACGCCGAGCCCGGCCGGGCCCGTGTCGGCAGCCTTCAGTACGGTGCCCGGCCGCCCCGCCTGCCCGCTGAACGTCTTGCCCGACTCCATCAGGAACCCCTGGTCGAGGAGGTGCTCGACCAGGGAGGAGACGGCGGCGCGGGTCAGCCCCACGCGCGCGGCGACCGCCGCGCGGGTCGTCTCGCCCGCCTCGTGCACGGTCCGCAGGACGAGGCTGAGGTTGTGCCGTCGCACGCTCGCCTTGTCGGCCTTGGGTTCCACCGGGTGCGCGTCCCCGGTCCCCGGAGTCTTCTTCATCGTGGGCCGAGCCTAACCCCGACAAAAACAGTTCAACCACCGAACTCTTTCCACTAGTGTCTGCGTCATGCCACTTCCGCGCGACTACAGCGGTCAGACCTGTGCCCTCGCCCGTGCGATGGAGATCGTCGGAGAGCGCTGGACCCTGCTGATCGTGCGCGACGCCTTCTACGGGGTCCGCCGCTTCGGGGAGTTCGCCGCCCATCTGCGCCTCCCCCGCGCCGTCCTCACCGACCGGCTCACCACCCTCACCGAAGCCGGTGTCCTCGAGCGCCTGCCGGACGCCGGGCGCCGCGAGGTCTACGGCCTGACGCCCAAGGGCGTGGCGCTCTGGCCCGCCGTGCGCGCGCTCACCTCCTGGGGCGACGAGTTCTACGCACCGGGCGGCGGCCCACGCCGCGTCCTCCGCCACGCCGACGACGACGCCCCCCTCGCCGGGGACGGCCGATGTACGGGCTGCGGAGCGCCGGTCGAGGCCCACGACACCCTTGTGACCCCCGGCCCCGGGCTCGCGCCCGCGTCCGAGGACGACGACCCGGTGACGGCGGCACTCGCCCGCCCGCACCGCCTGCTCAGCCCGCTGCTCACCCCGTCCTCCACCCAACGCCCCAAGAGAGGTCCGCACTCATGAAGATCCTGGTCGTCGGCGCCGGAGCCACCGGAGGCTATTTCGGAGCCCTGCTGGCCCGCTCCGGACAGGACGTCACCTTCCTGGTCCGTCCGCGCCGCGCCGCCGCGCTCCGCGAGCGCGGTCTGCGCATCACCGGCCGGGACCAGGAATGGTCCGTGGAGCCCCGGCTCCTGACGGCCGACGAGCTGACCACCCCGTACGACCTCGTCCTCCTCTCGGTGAAGTCCACCGCCCTGGAGCAGGCGATCGAGGACATCGCCCCGGCCGTGGGCCCCGAGACGGCGATCGTTCCGCTGCTCAACGGGCTCGCCCACATCGACACCCTGAACGCCCGCTTCGGCACCGCACCGGTCCTCGGCGGTGTGGCCAAGGTGGTCACCACCCTCAGCGACGAGGGCGACATCGTCCGCCTCGCGCCGATCGCCCACCTGACGATCGGTGAGCAGGACGGGTCCCCCTCCCCGCGCGTGGAGAAGATCCGGGCGGTACTGAGCGAGGCGGGCATCGACGCGCTTGTGCCCGAGGACGTGATGGCCTCCATGTGGCACAAGTGGGTCTTCATCACCACCTTCGGCGCGGTGACGAGTCTGATGCGCGGAACCGTCGGTGAGGTCAACGCCGTCCCGGGCGGCGCCGCACTGGGCCCGGCGGTCCTGGCGGAGGCGTCCGCCGTGTCGGCCGCGGCGGGCCATCCCGTACCGGAGTCCGAACGGGCCGCGACCCTCGGCATCGTGACCGCGACCGGGTCCCCGATGGTGCCGTCCCTCTACCGCGATCTGGTGGCCGGGCGCCCCACGGAGGTCGAGCACCTCTTCGGCGATCTGGTGGCCCGCGCACGGGCCCTGGCGGTTCCCACCCCCCTCCTCGACCTGGCGACGCTGCACCTGCGCGTCCACCAGGAACGGGTCGCGGCCGCCCTCTGATCCCCTGTCCGATCCCGTTGTCAGAGGCCCGCGTTAGTGTGCGGACACCTGATCAACCGGGGAAAAGGGGAGGGCCCGTGCGGCGCTGGGAGTACGTCGGTGACGGTTCGGCCAAGTTCTGGGAGGCCGAGGCGGCCGGGACGTCGGTGACGGTCCGTTTCGGCCGCGTCGGCACCGACGGCCAGACTCGGGTCAAGGAGTTCGACTCGTCCGAGGCCGCACAGTCGTACCTGGCCAAGGCCGTCGCGGAGAAGGAGCGGAAGGGCTACGAGGAGCTCGGCGGGGCGGCGGTCACCGTCCCGCCCGCGCCGGAGAGGGCCGCTCCGGAGGTCCCCGAGGCCGCCTCCTCCGCGCCCGCCGTCCTTCCCGACGAGGACACCTTCGTCCTGCCCGACGCCTGGAAGCGGAATCTGCTCCCGCGGCGCGGAGGCGTCCGCGTCGACGTGCCCGCGGTGGACGCCGACGCGCCCGAGAAGCTCCGGGAGTGGCTCGCGCGGGACGCCGACGCGGTCGAGCGCGCTCTCGACGCCTCGCGGAGCGACGCCGCGCTCGTGGAAGCGGCCCGCTCGCACCGGGGCGGCACGCCGAACGCCGTCGGCGCGGCGGTGCTCGCGCGGTTGGTCAACGCGCAGGGCGAGACCCACGCGGTGGTCGCGGACGCCTGGACGGCGGAGTTCGGGCTGCCGTTCGCCGCCCGCGCCGCCGTCGAGCTGCAGGAGACGCAGAAGGATTGGCACCAGCAGGGCCACCGCAGCTTCGTGGTCGGGGTGCGGGTGGAGCCGGAGGGCTCAGGCTCCTGGGGGCGGAAGACCTCGCGGGCTGCCCTCGACCGGGTTCGGTCCCTGCTGGCGGTGGCGGACGAGGCGACGTACCGGGCCGCGGTCGACGCCCTCGCCACCCACCGGCACAGCGTCCGCAGGTCCGTCTCCGTGTCGTTCCTGGTTCCCTCGGAGAGGGAATGGGTGGAGGAGTGCTGCGCACAGCGCGAGGAGCCGGCACACATCGAGGCCGGTGTACGGGAGATGCTGCTGTGCTCCCTCGGATCCGCCGAGCAGGCCGCGCTGTTCGGCGACCGCTGCGAGCTCGACTGGCGAGGCTGGAGCCCCGTCGTCGTCGCGACGCTCGGCGAGGGCGTGGGGGCCGCCATGGCGCCCCTGATCGCCGGTGAGCTGAACCGGGAGTACATCGACACGGACGACACCAAGGCCATGGCCGCCGCTCTCGGCGAACTGCCCTCGGACACGGCCTTCCGCCATCTGGTCGACCGCATCGACGACAAGCACGTACGGGCCGCCCTGATCACCGCCACGCACCGTTTCCCCGTGCGGGCGCTGCGCCTGCTGGCGGAGGCCTCACGCGGTTCGGGTGAGCGCGCCTCGCTCGCCGGACGGCTGCTTCGGACGCATGTCGCCGCCCACCGTGAGACGGCGCTCGCCGTCCTGCCCGAACTGTCCGAGGAGGTCGCCGAGATCGTCGGGCCGCTCGCGCGCCAGGACGGACGTGTCGAGGACGTCCCCGTGGAGTCCCTGCCGGAGCTGCTGACCGCTCCGCCGTGGACGCGCCCCCGCAAGGTCGTCAAGCCGCGGGTGGTGACCGGGCTCGTCGCGCCGACCGAGTCCCGCATCGCGTGGCAGCCGGGAGAGCAGCAGCTCTGGTCGGTCGCCGAGTCCTGGATCACCGGCTGGGAGCCGTACCGGCCGCTGGAGGAGCTGGTCGAGCAGATGCGCCAGGGGCGCCAGAACTCCTGGCACGACATCGCGGTGTTCACCCACGGCCCCGTCGAGCTGGTCAGGCCGCTGCTGGCCGACTGGCAGGGCGGTGGCATCTGCGACGGTGAGAACACGTTCAAGCCGCTGGTGGCCCGGCACGAACTCGCCGCGCTCCCCGCGGTCCTGCGGAGCGCCGCGAGCCAGCCGACGGCGCTGGCGCCGGTCCTCCTGCCCTTCGTCGATCCCGCCGTCGCCCGGCTGATGGCCGACTGGCTGGAGCGGCTCAAGACGGCCGGGAAGACGGCCATGGCCTGGTTCGTCCGGCACGGCGTCGAGGCCGCACGGCTGCTCGTGCCGGACGCCCTGGGCAAGCCCGGTGCGGCGCGGACCGCCGCCGAGCGGGCGCTGGGGGTCATCGTGTCGGCGCACGGCGCGGACGTCGTGCGGAAGGCGGCCGCGGAGTACGGCGCGGAGGCGACCGAGGCGATCGAGATCCTGCTCGACTCCGATCCGTTGGAGGCCGCGCTGCCCGCGCGGATGCCGCAGTTGGGCACCTGGGCCGATCCGCCCGCCCTGCCGCAGCTCGTGACGTCCGCCGGCGGGGGCCTGCCCTCCTCGGTCGTCGGCCATGTCCTCACCATGCTGGCGCTCTCCAAGCCGGGTGCGCTGTATCCGGGTGTCGCCGTCGTACGGGAGCTCTGCGCGAGGGACTCCCTCTCGGCGTTCGCCTGGGCGCTGTTCGAGGAGTGGCGGCTCGCCGGGTTGCCGCCCAAGGACGCCTGGGCGCTGCACGCCCTCGGCTGGTTCGGGGACGACGACACGGTCCGCGCGCTCACGCCGATCATCCGTGCCTGGCCGGGCGAGGGCGCGCACCACCGGGCTGTCGACGGGCTCGACGTGCTGGCCGCCATCGGTACCGACGTGGCACTGCTGCATCTGCACGGCATCGCCCAGCGGGTGAAGTTCAAGGCGCTGAAGCTCCGCGCGCAGGAGAAGATCTCCGCCGTGGCGGCGGAGCTGGGCCTGACCGGCGAGCAGCTGGCGGACCGTCTGGTGCCGGACCTCGGCCTGGACGCCGACGGGAGCACGCTGGTGGACTACGGCACCCGCCGGTTCACGGTCGGCTTCGACGAGCAGCTCAGGCCCTTCGTACGGGACGAGAGCGGCAGGCGCCTCAAGGATCTGCCGAAGCCGGGCGTACGGGACGACGCCGAGCTCGCCCCGGCCGAGCGCAAGCGGTTCGCCGCCCTGAAGAAGGACGCCCGGACGATCGCCTCGGACCAGGTGCGGCGCCTGGAGGAGGCGATGGTGACCCGGCGTTCCTGGACGGGCGCGGAGTTCCGGCAGCTGTTCGTGGACCATCCGCTGGTCTGGCACCTGGTGCGACGGCTGGTGTGGCTCGCCGAGGAGGAGGGGACGGTCACCGCGTTCCGGGTGGCCGAGGACCGTACGTACGCGGATGCCGAGGACGAGACGGTGTCCGTCGCCGACGACGCGACCGTCACGCTCGCCCACCCCCTGCATCTGGGGGACACCCTGGTCGAGACGTGGTCGGAGCTGTTCGCCGACTACGAGATCGTGCAGCCGTTCCCGCAGCTCGGACGGCCCGTCCTCGCGGTGACGGAGGAGGAGGCCGGCGGGGCACGCCTGACCCGCTTCGAGGGCATCACCGTGCCCGTCGGGAAGCTGCTCGGACTGCAGAAGCGCGGCTGGGAGCGGGGGCAGCCGCAGGACGCGGGCGTGGAGCGGTGGTTCTCGCGCCGCATCGGACCCGAGTGCTATCTGGTGATCGCCCTGCACGAGGGCATCGCGGTGGGCGTGGTCGACATGTTCCCGGACCAGATGCTCGAGACCATCTGGCTGGACAAGCAGCCGGGTGACCACTGGGGCAGCCGGGAGTACCGGCTGAAGTTCGCGGACCTCGACCCGGTGACCGTGTCCGAGCTGCTGGCCGATCTGACGGAGCTGACCTCGTGAGCACTCCCCTCGCACAGTCCCCGGAGGAGCGGCTGCAGCGGCCACCGGCCGAGATCCGGTACGCCGAGGAGCTGGCGGCCCTGCGGGCCTGCGACACCCATCACCGGCCCCCGGGCTGGCAGCTGAGCCTGCTGGCCGCGCGCCGGTTCATCGTCGGTGACGACGAGGCGGGCGTCAGCCGGAAGTTCGTCGGCGACACCGCCCTGGTCGAGCGCGCGCTGGTGACCCTCGCCACCAACCGCGGACTGATGCTGGTGGGTGAGCCGGGCACGGCCAAGTCGCTCCTCTCCGAGCTGATCGCGGCGGCGGTCAGCGGTGACTCCACCCTCGTCGTCCAGGGCGGAGCGGCGACCACCGAGGACCAGATCAAGTACTCCTGGAACTACGCCCTGCTGGTCTCCGAGGGTCCCTCGACGAGGTCGCTCGTGCCGGCTCCGATGTTGAGGGGGATGCAGGAGGGCCGGCTCGTACGGTTCGAGGAGATCACCCGATGTCCGCTGGAGGTGCAGGACTCGCTGCTCTCGCTGCTGTCCGAACGGGTGGTGTCCATACCGGAGTTGGAGGGGTCCGAGGCGATGGCCTTCGCCCGGCAGGGCTTCAACGTGATCGCCACGGCGAACACCAGGGACCGGGGCGTCAACGAGATGAGCGCCGCGCTCAAGCGGCGCTTCAACTTCGAGACCGTCTTCCCCATCCCCGATCTGGACACCGAGATCGCCCTGGTCGAGGCGGAGGCGACGGCGCTGCTGCGGAGCTCGGGCGTGACCGCCGCACCGGACCGGGACGTGATGGAGGTCCTGGTGACCACCTTCCGTGAACTGCGTTCCGGAGTCGGCCGGGACGGCTCCGGGATGGACCGGCTCTCCTCCGTGATGAGCACGGCGGAGGCCGTGTCGGTCGCCCACGCGATGGGCGTCCGGGGCTGGTTCCTGCGGGGCGAGCCGGCCGACGCGGCCGACCTGGTGACCTGCCTGGCCGGTACGGCGGCCAAGGACAGCCCGGAGGACCTGGCCCGGCTGCGCCGCTATCTGGAGCAGCGGGTCTCCGGTCGGCGCGGCGCCCAGTGGAAGGCCCTGCACGCGTCCCGCCATCTGCTGGCGGGCGGATGACGGTCACGTTCCTGGGCGTACGGCACCACTCCCCCGCCTGCGCGCGGCTGGTGGCCCGCACCATCGAGGAGCTGCGGCCCGCGCACGTCCTGGTGGAGGGCCCGGCCGATCTCAACGGGCGCCTGGACGAGCTGCTCCTCGGCCACGAGCTGCCGGTGGCGGTGTTCAGCCACTACCGGGACGAGGAGCGGGCCGCCACGTCCTGGGCACCGCTCTGCGACTACTCCCCCGAGTGGGTCGCGCTCACGGCGGGGCGGGCGGCGGGCGCCGAGGTGCGGTTCATCGACCTGCCCGCGTGGCATCCGGCGTTCGCCGGGCGGACCAACCGGTACGCGGACGCCGAGGCCCGCTATGCCGAGGCGACGGAGCGGCTGTGCCGCCGCTTCGGCGTCGACTCGGTCGACGCCCTGTGGGACCGGATGTTCGAATCGGCCCCTCGGTCGGCCTCCGAGCCCGCCCCCGGCTCCGCCACCGGGCCCGCCCTCGAGTCGGCTTCGGATCCGGCCGGCGACGGCCTCGCCGCGCGACTCGACGCGTACTTCGACGTGGTCCGCGGCGACGCCACCGCGGACGAGGGGGATCAGGCGCGCGAGCGGTACATGGCTTCCTGGGTCCGGGCCGCCGTGGCGGCCGCAGGTGACCGGCCCGTTCTCGTCGTCACGGGCGGGTTCCACCGGCCGGCCCTGGTCAGCCTCGTGGAGGCCGACGGCCCGGAGCGGGAGGACGTTCCGGATCGGGAGGGCGGCTGGCCGGAGGTGCCCACGCCGCCGGACGGGGCGATCGGCGGCAGCTTCCTCGTGCCGTACTCCTTCCGGCAGTTGGACGCGTTCGCCGGCTATCAGTCCGGGATGCCCTCGCCCGCGTACTACCAGCGGCTCTGGGAGGCCGGTCCGCGCGCCGCCGGGCAGGATCTGGTGCGCGCCGTCGTGCAGCGGCTGCGCGCGCGGAACCACCCGGTGTCGACCGCCGCGCTGATCGCCGCGCACAGCACCGCGTCCGGCCTGGCGGCGCTGCGCGGCCATCCGCTGCCGACGCGTCTCGACCTCCTGGACGGGCTGGCCGGGGCCCTCGTCACCGACGCCCTCGACGAGCCGTTGCCGTGGACCCGCCGTGGACCGCTCGGCGCGGGCGCCCACCCGGTCGTCGTGGAGATGGTGGCGGCCTGCTCGGGCGACCGCGTCGGCCGACTGCACCCCGACACGCCCGTGCCCCCACTGGTGCACGACGTCGCCGCCCGCCTCGCCGGTCTCGGCATGGACGGCTCGGTGGCCGTGTCCCTTCGACTCGCCGACCCCGCGGACCTGGCCCGCAGTCAGGTGCTGCACCGCCTGCGGGTGCTGCGGATCCCCGGTTTCGTCCGGGTGTCGGGGCCGGCCCACGGCGCGGACCCGGTCTTCACCGAGCGCTGGGAGCCCGCGCCCGGGGCCGGCCGGGAGGCGGCGCTCATCGAGGCGGGCTCCTTCGGCGCGAGTCTGGAGGAGGCCGCGGCGGTCGCACTCGGCGACCGGGCGCGGGACGCCGGTTCGGATGTCGGCGTCCTGGCCGATGTCCTCTTCGACGCCGTGGTGTGCGGGGCCACTCGGCTGTCGGCCCAGGTGCTCTCCAGGCTCCGTGCGGGCCTCGGCCGGGCCGCTTCGCCCGGCCCGCTGGGCCGGGTGCTCGCCACGGCTCTGGGGCTGTGGCGGCACGACCGGGTGTACGGCGTGGCCCGCGACCCGCTGCTGGCAGCGGCGATCGACACCGCGGTCCGCCGCGTCCTGTGGCTCGTCGAGGGTCTGCACGGTTCGGGTGCGCCCGATCCGGACCGGCTGCACGCGCTGGTGGCTGTCCGGGACGCGCTGCTGCGTGCCGAGGAGCTGCTCTCGGTCTCGCGGGAGGCCGCGGCGGCGGTGTTCCACCGGATCGGTCTGGACGCGGCCGCACCGGCCGACCTGCGCGGCGCGGCCTTCGGACTGTTCCAAGTCCTGACGTCGGCCGCCGGTCCGGACGGCGGCGGCACGGGTGCGGAAACCGGAACCGCGGTGAGTGCGGGGGCCTCGGCGCGCGCGATCGGCGACCCGCGGACGCTCGGCGACTGGCTCGCGGGCCTGTTCTCCGTCGCCCGTGAGGAGTTGACCGGGCGGAGCGGCCCCGAACCGCTGATCGACGTACTGGACGAGCTGGTCCGTGCCATGACCGAGACGGAGTTCCTGGCGGGGCTGCCCTCCTTGCGGCAGGCCTTCGCCCACTTCCCGCCGCGGGAGCGCGAGCAGATCGCCGCCCGGCTGATCGAGCGGCGCGGGCTGCGCGGCTCGGCACGCTCCCTGCTGCGCACCACCGCCGACCCCCTGCTGATCGCACGCGCCCAGGAGCTGGAGGCCCATGTGCGGAGCACCCTCGACACCTACGGTCTGCGAGCCACGTCATGACCACCGAGCATCCCGCACCGAACACGCCCGATCCCGGCCTGGAGCGCTGGCGGCTCGTCCTGGGCACCCCGGCCGAACGCTGTACGGGTCCGCTCACCGGCGAGGCCGCGGGCCGGGACGCCGCACTCGACTGGCTCTACGGTCGCGATGCCGAACAGGCGCGGCGCGGTGTCCGTGCGGGCGTCCGCGCCCGGGAGGGAGGCGACGGGCCGTCCGCCGTCACGGCGGTCGACTGGCTCGACGACATCCATCGCCTCTTCCCCAAGGAGACCGTCGAGCGGCTGGAGCGGGACGCCGTCGAGCGCTACGAGATCCACGAGATCGTCACCGACCCGGCGGTCCTGGAGCGCGTGGAGCCCAACCCGACGCTGCTGCGTGCCGTCCTGCGCACCAAGCACCTGATGAACCCCGAGGTGCTGCGCCTGGCCCGGCGGATCGTCGAGACGGTCGTCCGCCGCCTGCTGGAACAGCTCACGCCCGAGGTGCGGCGCTCCTTCACCGGGACGCGTTCGCGGCGCCCGAGCCGGCTGCCGCTCGCGCGGGACTTCGACTTCCGCGGCACGGTCAAGGCCAACCTGGCGCACTACCAGCCCGACGAGCGCCGCGTACTGATCGAGCGTCCGCGCTTCCACTCCCGTACGAGCAAGCATCTGGAGCAGTGGCAACTGATCCTGCTGGTGGACCAGTCGGGCTCCATGGTCGACTCGGTCATCCACTCCGCCGTCACGGCCGCGAGCCTGTGGGGGCTGCCGGGCCTGAAGACCCATCTGGTCGCCTTCGACACGGACGTGGTGGACCTGACGAGCGAGGTGACCGACCCGGTCGAGCTGCTCATGCGCGTCCAGCTCGGCGGCGGTACGGACATCGCGCGGGCGGTCGACTACGGCACCGGGCTCATCGGCAACCCCCGGCGCGCGATCGTCGCGCTCATCACGGATTTCTACGAGGGCGGTGACCCCTACCGACTGGTGCGCGCGGTCCGGGCGCTGGTCGAGCAGGGCACCACGGTGCTGGGTCTGGCCGCGCTGGACCAGGACGCCGACCCCGTGTACGACCGGGGACTCGCGCAGCGCCTGGCGGACGCCGGGGCGCACGTCGGCGCGATGACGCCGGGCGAGCTCGCCTCGTTCGTGGCCGAGAGGCTGGGCCGATGACCCGTACCGACCTGCTCGCCCTGGACGCCGACACGCTTGCCGCCCTCACCAATCGTGGCCTGGTCAAGCGCGCCGCGAAGGAGCTCGACGCCGGTACGGGGGCGTCGGTGTCGCTCGCCGCGGACGCCACGGTGCGCGGTCGGTTCCCCGACGGTACGGAGGTGTCACTGCCGCCCGGCGCGGGACTCGACCAGGGGTCCTGCACCTGCGGGGCTCCCGGGCTCTGCCGTCATCTGCTCGGGCTCGTCCTCGCCTACCGGCGTACGGCCGAGGAGGGGCCCGCCGTCGACGTACCGCCCGCCGACGCCGCTGCGCGGCCCTGGTCCCCCGGTGATCTCGACGACGAGGCGCTGACCACCGCCGTCGGGCGCCGCGCGGTGGCCTCCGCGCGGCGTACGCTCGCGCGCGGCTACACCGCCCGGCTGCGTCACCCGAGCGTCGAGGAGCCCGGGGCGCGGGCGGAACTCCCCACCTGCACCGTGCGGTTCCCCGGTCGGGACGCCGTGGGGCACGCGGTCACCGACGCCTCCGACGAGTTGCGCGGCGAGATGATCGCGCTCGCCGTCTGGGCGTTCCGGGCGGCCGTCGAGGCCGACCCGGTCGACCCGCCGACGCAGATCGACGTCGGCGGGCGTGAGGGCCGGGCCGGCACACAGGGGGCGGCTCTGGGCGCGGCGGTCTCGCTGGTCGACGAGCTGCTCCTGGACGGTGTGGCGCACGCCGGACCGGTCCTGGCCACGGCCCTGCGCCGGGTACGGGACGAGCTGACGGCCAAGGCACTGCACTGGCCCGCCGGGGCCCTGACCGACCTGATCGCGCAGCTCGACGACCATGCCGCACGGGGTGCCCGCTACCGGGCCGAGGAGCTGGCGTTCCTGCTGACCGAGCTCCATGCCCGCGGGCGGGCCACCGCGCGCGAGACACCGCTCGCCGCGTCCCAGATCCTGGGCTCCGGGGAGCGGGGCGACACACCGCTCCGCCGGGTCCGGCTGACCGCGCTGGGCTGCCGGGTCGGTGGCACTCCCACCGACCGCACCGCCGAGGTGTTCTTCGCCCACGGCGGCGCCGGCATCGCTCTCGTACTGCGCCGGCGCTGGGAACTGACAGAAGGCCAGGAGCCGGCCGGGCACGAACTGGCGGCGCGGCGGATGGCGGGTTCCACCCTGGGCGCGGTGGCCCGCTCCCACGTGGTGAGCGAGCGGGCCTCGCGTACGCCCGGCCGTTCGCTCACCATCGGGGCGAGTCGCGTGGCCGGGACGAGCGTGACTCCGGTCGGCACGGCGTGGTCGGAGCTCCCCGAACCCTTGCTGGTACGGGACTTCGCCGCCCACGCCCGCGCGCTGGCCGGGCTGCCTCCGCGTCTGGTCCGGGCCCGGGTCGAGGCCGACTCCGTCCATGTGGTCGAGGTCCACGAGATCGGGGAGATCGGCTACGACCCCGCGGAGCAGCGGCTCGAGGCGACGGTGACCGACTCCCGGGGGACGTCGGCGACGGTTCTGGCGGCGTACAACCCGTACAGCCCGGGCGGGTTGGACACGCTCGCCGCCGCGCTGGACGGCGGCCGGGGCGAGGTCCGGCATCTGAGCGCGTTCGTACGGGAGTCGGGAGGCGGACTCGTCCTCGACCCGATCGCCGTGATGACCAGCGCGGGCGTGATCGTGCCCGACCTGGCTCCGCCGCCGGCCGGCGGGCGGCTCGCGCCGACCGTGGCACGGCGCCCGGAGGACCCGATCACCGAAGCCCTGGAGTCCGCGCTGTCCTGCCTCGCGGCCGCGGCCGTACGTGGTCTGCGGCATCTGCCCGAGGGCGCACGGACGGGTGTCGAGGATGCGGCGACCCTGCTGTCACGCGTCGGTCTGACCACGGCCGCGGAGGTGGTCCGCGCCGTCCCGGCCACGCTGCGCCAGGAGGGTCCCGCGGCGGCCGTCGGGGCCTGGGTGGAGGCGCAGATCCATCTCGTGACGGCGTCGGAGCTGCGTTCCCGCGCGCTGTGACGGACGGGGGACACGGGGGCCGGGAAGGCTCAGGCGCGGCCCGCGGCCTTCTGGCTCCTGCGGGACAGGGAGTCGACGACGACGGCGGCGAGCAGGACCGATCCGGTGATCATGAACTGGACGGCGTTGCTGACGCCCATGATGTTCATCCCGGACTGGATGGATCCGATCACCAGCGCGCCGAGCAGGGCGGACCAGACCGATCCGCGTCCGCCGAACAGACTCGTGCCGCCGATGACGGCCGCAGCGATGACGTTCATCAGGAGGTTGCCACCGCCGGAGGTCTGGCTCGCGGACTGGATCTGTCCGGCCAGGAAGAGGCCGCCGATCGCTGCCATGGTGCCCGCGATCGAGAAGACGGACATACGGATGAACGGCACGCTGATACCGGCGCGGCGCGCGCCCTCGATGTTGCCGCCGACGGCGAAGATCTGCCGCCCGTACGACGTCCGCCGCAGCACGAAGTCCACGACCACCAGCAGGATCAGGAAGATCAGGAGCGCGAGCGGCAGGCCCTGGTACTGGTTGAGGATGTAGGCCGCGACGAACGCGATCGCGCCGATGACGACCGTACGCAGCACGATCTCGGCTATCGGGCGGAAGGGCACTTTGGCGGCCTGGCGGCGCCTTGCGTCGAGGAGCGAGGCGGCGAGGAAGAGTCCGACGCCGACCGCCGCGGTCACATAGGCGGCGGCCGGGCTGTGGAAGATGGTCGAGTAGAGCTCGGAGACGATGCTGTCGCTGGGGATGTTGACCGTGCCGCTGGTGCCGAGCACCTGGAGCATCAGGCCGTTCCAGGCGAGGTTGCCCGCGAGGGTCACGACGAACGCCGGCACGCCCACCTTGGCGAAGAAGAAGCCTTGTATGAGCCCGACGGCCGCTCCGCCCGCGATGGCGACGAGGAGCGCCAGCCACTCGTTCATGCCGTTCAGGACGTTGAGCACGGCGAAGATGGCCGCGCACAGGCCGCTGACGGAGCCGACGGAGAGGTCGATCTCGCCCAGGAGCAGGACGAAGACGATCCCGACGGCGATCATGCCGGTGCCGACGATCTGCTGGCTGAGGTCGGAGAGGTTCTGGGCCGAGAGGAAGGCGCTGTCGAGGCTGCCGAACACCGTCCAGATGATGACGACGGCGACGACGACGGGCAGGGAGCCCAACTCGCCGCTGCGCAGCTTGCGTTTGAACTCCCCGAGATACCCGCGGAGCCCTTCCTCGCGGACGAGCAGCCGGCTGTCGACGGCGGGCATCGCCTCGGGCGCCGGTTCCTGGGCGGAGGCGTCGTCGGGGCGTCGGTCCCGGTTCATCGCTCCTCCTCCCGCTTGCGGGCCTGGCGGCGGGTGACGGCGCTGTCGGAGGCGCCGGTGATGGCGGAGATGATCTCCTCGGTGGTGGTGGAGCGTTTGTCGAAGAACCCGTTGTTCCTGCCGAGGCGAAGGACGGCGATCCGGTCGGCGACCGCCATCACGTCCACCATGTTGTGGCTGATCAGGATGGTTCCGAGACCGTGGTCGCGGAGTCGTTCGACCAGGTCGAGGACCTGGGCGGTCTGCTCGACACCGAGGGCGGCGGTGGGCTCGTCCAGGATGACGACCTTCGGTTCGCCGATCAGGGAACGGGCGATCGCGACGGTCTGCCGCTGGCCACCGGAGAGGGAGGCCACGGGGATGCGGACGCTGGGGATACGGATCGACAGGGTGCTGAGCAGCTCGCGCGAACGCCGTTCCATCCCGACCTCGTCGAGCACGCCGAAGCGTTTCAGCTCGCGGCCGAGGAAGAGATTGCCGACGACGTCGAGGTTGTCGCAGAGCGCGAGGTCCTGGTAGACGGTGGCGATGCCGAGGTTCTGGGCGTCGTGGGGCCGGTTGATGGTGACTTTCCGGCCCTGCCATTCGATGACGCCCTCGTCGGGCGGGTTCACCCCGGCGATCGCCTTGACCGCGGTGGACTTCCCGGCGCCGTTGTCACCGACGAGCGCGACGACCTCGCCGGGGTGGACCTCCAGGTCGAAGCCCGACAGCGCCTGGACGGCGCCGAACCGCTTGGATATCCCCCGCAGCGTGAGCACAGGTCCTTCCGGCAATCCAACCGCCTCCTCCGCACACCCCCGATGGGCTACGGCTACTGGAGTCCGGCCTCCTTGCAGGCTGCGGCGTAGGTGGGAGTGCAGATCTCCGCGACCGTGTACAGACCGTCCTTGACGACCGTGTCGCCGATGTTGTTCTTGTCGACCACGATCGGGGTCAGCAGATTGGCCGGGACCTTCTCGCCACTGCCGCTGGTGACGGTCGTCGGCGTCAGGGACGCGGGAAGCTCCTTGCCCTCGGCGAAATCGACGGCCATGGTGGCGGCGATGTCGGCCTCCGGCTTGTACGGCTTCATGATCGTGATGGTCTGGGTGCCGAGCAGGATCCGCTGGATCGCGTCGAGCTGGGCGTCCTGACCTGTCAGCGGCACGTTGATACCGGATGCCTTGAGGGCGGTGGCGATGCCGGCGGCCAGACCGTCGTTGGCCGAGTACACGCCGACGATGTTGTCCTTGCCCAGGGCGCTGATGGCGCCGGACATCTGCTGGTTGGCGTTGTTCGGGTCCCAGTTGGGAGTGTCGTACTCCTTGCCGATCTTCACCTTGCCGTCGAGGACGGAGTGGGCGCCGGCCTTGAACTCGGCCGCGTTCGGGTCGGTCGGCGAACCGTTGTGCATCACGATCTGGCCGGTGTCGGCCTTGTCGCCGAGCGCGTCGAGCAGTGCCTGACCCTGCAGCTCGCCGACCTTGCGGTTGTCGTACGAGACATAGGAGTCGACGGGTCCCTGCGCGAGGCGGTCGTAGGCGACGACCTTCACACCGGCGTCATGGGCCTTCTGCACCGAGGACTGGATGGACTTGGCGTCGACCGCGTCCAGGATCAGCACCTTGTTGCCCTTGGCGAGGGCGGTGTTGACCTGCTGTTGCTGGGTCGTGGCGCTCTCGGCGGCGTTGTAGTAGTCGATCTCCGCGTCGGGCGCCAGTTCCTTGATCTTCTGCTCGATGTACGGCCGGTCGAACTTCTCGTACCGCGTGGTCTTGCTCTCGGGCAGCAGCAGACCGATCTTGACGTCCTGTTTCGCCTCACCCGGCTGGGCGGCGCCGCTGGTCGCCACAGCGCCGAGGGAGAGAGCGGCGGCCCCGACCAGGGCTATCGCGCCGCGCAATGTGCGGGACATGGGGGCTCCTTCCGTACGCCCCCTTCCCTTCGCCCGAAAGGCACGGAAACGGGGGTGCAGATATGGCCTTAATACGACATTAGCCGCAACCCAGGCACCGGCAAGCGGGTGATGTCACCGCACGCACTGCCTTCGGAACCGCCGCTTCACGTCAGGCGCGCTTCTCCATGCCCGGGCGCAGGCGCTCCAGCAGGGCGTACAGGGTCGCACTGTCCTCCGCACCGAGGGTGTCGAGCGCGCCATGGGTCGCCTGCATCTCCTCGCGGACGCGCAGGATGACCTCCCGACCCTCGTCCGTCACCACGACGTTCTTGACGCGACGGTCGGCGGCGTCGGGCTCGCGGCGCACCAGGCCGCGGGCCTCCAGGCGGTCCACGATCCCGGTGACGTTCGACGCGTCGCACACCAGCAGGGTCGCGAGCGCGCGCATCGGCTTCGGGGTGTCGAGCTGGGCGAGGACCTTGCCCTGCATCGAGGTCAGGCCGTGATGGGCCGCGGCGGCGGCGAAGTCACGCCACTGGGCCGAACCGATGGCGGCCAGGAGCTCAAGGAGCTGGAGCTTGGTGGGGGTCTCAGGGATCGTCGCGCTCACCCTTCGAGCGTACTCAAGATCCTTGACATTATCAATTGTTTACTTGACCACCTGAACTATCTACGTCTACCGTCGACGGAGTTACTTGATGACATCAATCATCCATGCCTTGAAGCACCCTGAGCACTCCGAAGCACTGAGAAGGTCCTCCCCGACATGAGCCCCTCCACTCCCCCGCCCACCACCGGGCCCCGGCGCGAGACGGTCGTCATCTTCGCGCTGAGCCTCGCGGCCATGGTCGTGTCGATGATGCAGACCCTGCCGGTCCCGATCCTCGGTCTCATCCGCGATGATCTGGGCACCTCGACCGCCAATGTGAGCTGGGTGACCACCGCCACACTGCTCTCCGCCGCCGTCTTCACCCCGCTGCTCGGCCGCTTCGGCGACCAGCACGGCAAGAAGCCCACGCTGGTGGCCGTCCTCGGCGTCATGGTGGTCGGCTCCGTCATCGCCGCCCTGGCGACCTCGCTCCCGCTGCTCGTCCTGGGCCGTGTGCTTCAGGGTGCCGCCACCGCGATCTTCCCGCTCGCGCTCTCCGTCCTGCGTGAAGAGGTCCGCCCGCAGAAGCTGCCCGGCGCGATGGCGCTCGTCAGCGGCACCCTCGCCTTCGGCAGCGGCCTCGCGCTCGTCGCCACCGGCCTGCTGACCTCCGGCTCCGACGCCGACTACCGCAGCGCCTTCTGGATGGCGACCGGCTTCGCCGCCCTCGCCCTGCTCGCCGTGGTCCTCCTCGTCCCCGCGACCCGACACAGGACCGGCGGACGCACCGACTTCCTCGGCGCGCTGACCCTCGGCCTCACCCTGCTGCTGCTTCTGCTGCCCATCTCCCAGGGCCAGGAGTGGGGCTGGACCTCCGGCCGCACGCTCGGCAGCTTCGCCGGCGCCGCCGTCATGACCGCCGTCTGGGTCCTCACCGAGCTCAAGGTCCGCGAACCCCTCGTCGACATGCGGATGTTCGTCCACCGCCCGGTGCTCATGGCCAACCTGGCCGGCGTCCTCGTCGGATTCGGCATGTTCGCGAACTTCCTGGGCGTCTCCTACCTGGTCCAGATGCCCGAGGCGCTGACCGGTTACGGCTTCGGCGCGTCCATCCTGCGCGCCTCCGTACAGTTCCTGCTGCCCGGCGCGATCGTCTCCCTGCTCGCCTCGCCGATAGGCGGCCGACTGGTCCGCCACCGCGGCCCTCGCACGGCGCTGGTCCTGGCCGCCGGCCTCGGCGCCGTGGGATTCGGCTGGCTCGCCCTCGACCACGCCCACACCGTCTCGGTGATCGGCGCGGGCATCGTGGTCGGTGCGGCCGTCAGCTTCGGCTACGCGGCGATGCCCGCCGTCATCATGGCGAGCGTCCCGCCCCACCAGAGCGGCATCGCCAACGGCATCAACTCCATCTCCCGCTCCACCGGCAGCGCGATCGGCAGTGCCGTGGTCACCACGATCCTGGCCTCGCAGACCCTCGAGCACCTCCCGGCAGGCGCTCCGGCCCTGCCCGCCGAGTCCGGCTTCACCCTCACCTTCTGGATCGGGGCGGCGGCCTTCGCCCTCGTCGCGGTCATCGGCCGGGTGGGACTGCGCGCCCGGCAGGAGCCCCGCACCGCCGCGGTGGGCCTGCCCGCCACCGAGAAGACGGCCGCGGCGGCGGCCACGGCCTGACCGGCGGGCCACTCGAGCGGCGGCCGTGCCCCTCCGGGCAAGGCCGCCGCCGCGTCCCCGGCGCGGGACCCGGCACCCGACACCCGTCCGGTCCACCGGCACGGCACGGGCACGGCACGGGCACGGCACGCGCATCGATTCAGCTGTGCCTTAATCAATGGCCGGCCGCCCGCCACGGGCGGATCATTCCGCGCATGACCCAAGAGACGATCGACGCCGCGGCGGCAGGCACCTGGAAACTCGGCGATCTGGAGATCACCCGGATCGGGTTCGGCGCGATGCGCCTGACACAGGACGGTGCGGCGTTCGCGCCGGGCGCGGCACCGAGCGACCGGAACCGGGCGATCGACGTGCTGCGCCGCGCCGTCGAGCTCGGGGTGAACCACATCGACACCGCCGCCTTCTACTTCTCCTCGCTGCGCTCCGCCAACGAGCTGATCAACCGGGCGCTCGCGCCCTATCCGGACGACCTCGTGATCGCCACCAAGGTCGGACCCGGCCGAGGCCCGTCGGGCGAGTGGCTGGACCATGCCACCCCCGAGCAGTTGCGCGGCCAGGTCGAGGAGAACCTACGTCAGCTCGGGCGGGACCACCTGGACGTGGTGAACCTGCGCATCGTCGGAACCGATTCGATCGCCGAGCGCTTCGGCGCACTGGCCGAGCTGCGCGACGCCGGCCTCATCCGCCACCTGGGCATCTCCAACGTCACCCCCGAGCACCTCGCCGAGGCCCGCGCCATCGCGCCCGTGGTCTGCGTCCAGAACCAGTACGGCATCGGCGTCCGGCCCGAGTACGACGCGTTCGTGCGCGACTGCGGCGAGCAGGGCGTCGCGTTCGTGCCGTTCTACTCGATCGCCGGGACTCGTCGTGAAGCGGGCGGCGGCGGCACCGACCACGCCGAGCTGCTCACCGTCGCGCGGGCGCACGGGGCGAGCGCCGTACAGGTGCGGCTGGCCTGGACACTTCACCAGGGCCCTCACGTCCTTGCCATCCCCGGAACCGGCAGCCCGGAACACCTGGCCGCGAACGTGGCCGCAGGCGCGCTGCGACTGACCGACGACGAGCTGGACGTCCTGAACGCACTCCATCGGCGGGGTGCGTGACCCGGCGGACCTCCTGCGCCCCGGAGCCGTGCCCGTACGCGTCACCAAGGCGCCTACCGCGTCACCCGACGGGTGCATGGCGGCGGCCGACGACTGGCGGTCCGTTCCTGCGGCGGGATGATGGAGGGGACCCGTGCGTCCGCTCCGTAGAGGTGCAGCAGTGGCTGCGGGGTGGAGGAGGGATGCGGTCTGGATGAGCGCGGCGGCGTTTCCCCCTGCCGGCCCGGACCCGGCGAGCGGTGAGCTCGCCGTGGAGCCCGGCGGGCTCCTCGACGTACTCGGGGTGGCCGCCGTCGTCGTGGACGCGACCGGGCGGATCGTCCTCTGGAGCCCACAGGCGGAAGCGATCTTCGGATACCCGGCGGCCGAGGCGCTGGGCCGGCCGGCTGCCCCGCTGCTGGTCTCGGAGCATCAGCGGGACGAGGTGCTGTCCTTGTTCGAGCGGGTCATGTCGGGCGGCGGGCCCTGGGCCGGTGTCATCTCGGCACTCCACAGGGACGGCCGCACGATCCAGGTCGAGTTCCGCAACACCCGGCTCCAGGACGACGAAGGGGGCCTCTACGCGCTCGGTCTCGCCACGGACGCGGCCACCGCGAGGCGCGTGGAGCAGGACCTGGCCCTGTCCTCCCGGCTGGTCGCGCACTCCCCGATCGGCCTCGCCGTGCTGGACTCCGACCTGCGGTTCGTCCTGGTCAATCCGGCACTGGAGCGTATCGACGGACGCACCGCCGCCAGCTATCTGGGCCGGACGTTCCGCGAAGCCGTGACGTCGCCGGACGCCGACGAACTGGAGCCGGCGCTCCGAGAGGTGCTGGAGACCGGGGTTCCCGTCCTCTCCAGGAACGTACGGGGATCCGTCCGCTCCGACGGGAAGGAGCAGGTCTGGTCGATGTCGCTGTACCGGCTCGAGACGTCGGGGCAGCGCGTCGTCGGGGTCGCCGCCTCGGTAGTGGACATCACCGACCAGCACCATGCCGCGAGGGCGGCCGCACGGGCCAGGCGTCGCCTGGCGGTGATCGCGGACGCCTCCGAGCGCGTGGGCACCACGCTCGACCTGGACCTGACCGCTCATGAACTTGCGGATCTGGTGGTGCCGGAGTTCGCCGACATCGCGGCGGTCGACGTCCTGGAGGACATCCTGACCGGTCCGCACCCCGGAGGGACGCGGGCCTCGGGGCCGGCCGTGTTCCGCGCCCTCGCCGTGAAGGCCGCGTATCCCACCCCGGCGGAGGAAGCCGCCGACCCGGTCGGCAAACCGGCCCGCTACGGCGCCGAGCGCCTGGTCACGCAGTGTGCCCGTACCGGCCGACCCGTTCTCGTCCAGCACGTCACGGACGGCGACCTGCCCCGCATCGCCCGCGCAGGCTCCGCCGCGGAACTCCTGCGACAGGCCGGCATCCACTCCTATCTCGCCGTCCCCCTGCGCGCCCGCGGTGTCGTCCTCGGCGTGCTCGACCTCAAGCGCGCGCGCAACTCGCAGCCGTTCGACCGGGACGACGTCCTGCTCGCCGGGGAGCTGGCTGCCCGAGCGGCGGTGGCCATCGACAACGCCCGCTGGTACCGGCAGCAGAGCCAGGCCGCCCTCGCCCTCCAGAGCCATCTGCTGCCGCACGGTCCGGCACGGTTGAACGGGCTCGACGTGGCCTATCGCTATCAGCCCGCCTCCGCGGCGGTCGAGGTCGGCGGGGACTGGTTCGACGCGATCCCGCTGACGGACGGCAGGACGGCCCTGGTCGTGGGCGACGTGATGGGCAGCGGCATCACCGCGGCGGCGACCATGGGGCAGGTTCGTACGGCGGCCCGCACGCTCGCCGGGCTCGGTCTGCCACCCGCCGTGATCCTGACCCATCTGGACCGCATCATCGCCGATCTGGACGACGCGATGGCCACCTGCGTGTACGCGGTGTACGACCCCTCTCAGGGGAGTTGCAGCATCTCCAACGCGGGCCATCCTCCGCCCGTGCACGTCCCTCTGGGTCGGGCACCCCGCCTTCTCGACCTTCCCACGGGTGCGCCGCTGGGCGTCGGCGGCGTCCCCTTCGAGACCGTGGAGATCGCGTTCGACGCGGGTGACGAACTGGTGCTGTACACCGACGGTCTGGTGGAGACCCGTGACCAGGACATCGATGTCCGGCTCGCTGCCCTCACCGACCTGCTCGGCCAGTCCTCCCTGCCCCTGGAGGAGACCTGTGACCTGCTTCTGGGTGCGCTGCGAGGCCCCGACGACCACGACGACGTCGCTCTTCTGATCGCCCGGGCCCACCCCCTGTCCGGCACCGAGGACGGCCGAGAGGAGGAGGCATCGTGAACGACACGCCCTTCTCGCGTGACAGCTACCTGCCGTTCCCCGAGGGCACGGCCGGCGCCCTGCTCGACGGCCGGGGGCGGATCAGCGGCTGGACGCCGCAGGCCGGGGCACTGCTCGGCCGGTCCGCCGCCGACGTCGTCGGCCTTTCGGCGCGGGCCCTCCTCGCGGACCCCGCGGCCTGGCCGGCGATCGTGGCGGCCTACGCGCGGGGGGCCCGGGGAGGCGAGACGGTGCTGCGCACGGGCGAGGGCGAACACGCGCCCGTCGTCTTCCAGGCGTTCGACCTCGCCGACGTGGGCCCGCTCGACGGCACGGCGGGCGTGGGAGCGGGATGCCTCGTCCTGGTCGCCCCGGCGGAGGAGGCCGTCAGTTGGCATCAGGACCAGGCGTTCATCAGGGAGCTGTTCCTCCAGGACCGGGTGGGGCTCGCCGTCTTCGACGCGGAGCTACGGCTCCTGCGGACCAACACCCACCTCCTGCCGTACACCGGTGTGCCGTCCGATCTGCGCGGCCGACGCCTGGGCGACTTCCTCTGGCCCGGAGACGCGAAGGTGGTCGAGGAGAAGCTGCGCCAGGTCCTGGCCACGGGCCGGCCGCTGATCCGTGCCGAGGAGTTCCTGCGGACCATCCAGGATCCCGGCGGAGGAGTGGTCATCGCGATCTCGGCGTTCCGCCTGCAGGCACCCGACGGGCGGGCCCTGGGGGTCACGGCCCTCTTCACCGATGTGACCGAGCTGCACCGTTCGAGCGAGCGCCTGGCGCTGTTGCACCGTGCCACGGCCAGCGTCGGCGGTTCGCTGTCTGTCAGGGACACGGGCCGAGAGCTGGCCGCCGCGCTGGTGCCCGGCCTGGGCGACCTCGCCGTCGTGGAGATCGCGGAGGCGGCCTCCCTGGGCGAGGAGCCGGTGCCGGACCGGGAGGGTCGGCTGCTGCTCCGCGTCACCGCCGTGGCGGGGCTGTCCGCGGCCGGGGACGGCCCGGCCGCCTCGGACGTCGGCCTCGGGGCCGGGGGCCACCGCGGCCCCCCCCCGGGGGGGGGGGGCCCCCAGAACCAAGGGGGCGCGCCGGCCGCCCCCGGGGGGGGGGCATTTAAAAAAAAACAAGCCCCCCCGAACCCGCG
>NZ_JBHJTL010000022.1:0-93173 GCF_042264065.1 Streptomyces sp. NPDC056222
GGGGCCGCCGCTCCCTCAGGGGGCGGCGGCCACCGTCGTGTGTGGACGGACGCGGCGGAACCGCGAGGTCCGGGTGGCCGAACAGGAGGCGTAGGCCTTGCTCGTACGGAAACGGCCTCGGAACCTGGGTTCAGTCGGGGGTACGCCCAAGGTGGGTGACGAGAATCCGGCATCAGTCGGCCGCCGGGGGCTGCTCTTCAGCCGTGGTGTCAGGGGCGGGGACCACGTACGACCCCTTGCCGGGCCTCGTGTGGATGAGTCCGCGCTCTCGGAGTTCCCGCATGGTGCGGCAGGCTGGTCATCTGCGCGATGCCCTGTTCGTCGGCGAGACGCGCAGGCGTGGGCGGCCCGGCGCACACCGGCGCGACGGACGCATTCCCGGCGGTGCCGGACGTGGCTGATGTCGACCGCTTGTTCGTTGCTTGTGGGAACGATCGCGTGGCAGCATGCGTGAGTGACTGAGAACGGGGACGACATAGCGAGGCCTCAAAGGGTTTCGAGACTTGCTGAGTTGGCGGATGCTTCGGTTCCGGCGACGCAGCCGGAGCGGGAACCGGAACTGACTCCGGTGACACCGCCCGCGTCGGTACGGACCGCACCGGACACGGAATCGGCCGACGAGGCTGCGGCGCGGCGGGAGTTTGCACGGTTGCTCGGCGAATTCCGGCGTACTGCCGTGCTGGTGCCATTCGATGACTACGGGAGTCTGTGGACCGCAGACTTCAATGGGGTCCGATGGATCTGCGCGTTCTCACACGAGGAGGCGCTGGCACGGTTCGCGGAGGCACGGGGAGACGCGACGCGCGAGTGGGCGTACCAGACGATTCTGGGTGCGCGGTTGCTGGACGTGATGGTGCCGATGCTGCCCGGGCCGGGCGGGGTGGCGCTGGATGCGGGCAGTGCGGACGGGATGGTGTTTCCGCCGGTGGCGGGCATCGTCCCGGATGAGGTGGCAGTGGATCTCGGGGGAACGGGGACGCGGTGAGTGGGAATGAGCCCGATCTCGCGGCGCCGGCAGCGGCGCTTACGGAGATCGCAGAAGGCATCAATCTGGCGCACACCGAGCTGAAGGAGCTCGGGATGATCGGGGAGGCGTCGACGGGGCGTGGGTTCTCCGATCTGGCCTTGTCCGGGCTGGAGTTGGGTCACGGTGGTCTGACGTCGGAGTTCGAGACGTTCTGCAACCGGTGGGAGTGGGGCGTGCGGGCGCTGACCCTGCGGGGAAACGTTTTCGCGCAGGGGGTGGGGCTGTCGGCGGGCTCGTTCGCGGAGCAGGAGCAGTACATCAAGGACTCGTTCAAGATCGGGGTGAACTCCCTGAACGGGAACCCGCACCTGTCCGAGGACGAGGTCAAGCAGATGCGCTGGGACACCATCCGCGACCAGCAGATGTGGGACAACGCCGACTGGAGCCGCGAGTCGTTCACCGAGGCGCACGGCGAGGTGAAGCAGACCTGGAAGAACACCGCGTACGACGTCGAGGACTCGATGCTCGACTCCATGGAGCGCTCGGGTGTGCTGGACCCGAAGCTGCGTGACGGGATGGACGAGGAAGCTGGACTCCAGCCACTGGAAGGGCGAGGCGGCCAACACCTTCCGGGAGAAGTTCCAAACGCTGCCGACCGACTGGTTGCACGCGGCGGACGCGATGGAGAACGCGGCCAAGGCGCTGGAGACGTACTCCCAGGCGATCGTCAGCGCGCAGGGCAAAGCGCGTGAGGCCATCGCGCTGTACAAGGAGGGCGACAAGGACTCCAAGACGGCGGCCGATACGTTCAACAAGAAAGTCGACGCGTACAACGCGGCCCGCACCGGGGACAGTCCGTTGCCCCATCCTGGGGAGTTCTCCGATCCGGGCAAGGCCAAGCGGAAACGCGCGCGGGAGATCCTGAACGACGCCCGGACCGCACGGAATGAAGCCGGCGAGGCCGCGAAGGCCGCGGTGCGCGCAGCGCTGGCACACGCGCCCAAGGAGCCGACGGGCCGCGAGCGGGCCAAGCTCGAGCTGATGGACTACGGGCTCGGCCAGGGCATCGAACTGGCCCATTTCGGCGGTGGTGTCATCAAGGGAACGGCGGGCCTGGTCAACTTCGTCCGGTCGGTGACCCCGATGGATCCGTACAACCTGACCCACCCGGCGGAGTACTACAAGGGCGTCAACATGACGCTCGCCGGTCTGGTGTCCACGGCGGCGAACCCGGACAGGGCGCTGAAGAACGCCTGGGACGCGGCAAAGGGAGATCCGTCAGAGTTCTTCGGCCGCCTGATGCCGGAGCTGCTCGGAACGAAGGGCGGTGGGGTCATCAAGGGCGGCCTACGGGCCGGGATGGACGGCGCCAAGCACCTGCCGGACGGCAAGAAGCCGCCCGGCAGCCGCGGGGACCACGAGAAGAACCCGGACAGCAACAGCAAGGAGTGCAGCGAGACGGTCTGCAAGAAGGACCCGGTCGACATCGCAACGGGCCGGATGCTGCTTCCGCAGACGGACATCACCCTGCCCGGCTCGCTGCCGCTAGTCTTCCGGCGCACTTTCGACTCCTCGCGCCGCTCGGGCCGCTGGTTCGGCCCGGCGTGGTCGTCGACAGTCGACCAGCGCCTTGAGATCGACGCGGAGGGGGTGGTCTTCAGCTGCGACGAGGGCAGCCTGCTCGCCTACCCGCACCCCGCCCCCGGCGTCCCGGTCATGCCCACCCACGGCCGACAGTGGCCGCTGGACCGGATCGAGGACGGCTACACGATTACCGACCCCGGAACCGGCACGGTCCGGCACTTCGCCGACCACGACGACGAACTCGCGCTGCTGGCGCAGATCGACGACCGCAACGGCCGCTGGATCGCCTTCGAGCACGACGAGGCGGGCGCGCCGACGGCAATCGTCCACCACGGCGGCTACCACCTGAGGCTCAAGACGAACAACGGCCGGGTGACGGCGCTCCACCTCGCGGGAGCGGCGCCGGACGGCTCCGACCAGGAGATCCTGCGGTACGGGTACTCGGACGGCCACCTGACCGAGGTCACCAACTCATCTGGTGTTCCCGTCCGTTTCGGGTGCGATGCCTTCGGTCGCATCACCTCGTGGACGGACACCAACGGCAGCCGCTTCGACTACGTCTACGACGACCAGGACCGCTGCACCTACCAGTCGGGCACGAACGGCCACCTCGAAACCACCTTCACCTGGGACGATGTCGATCCGACGACCGGGCTCCGCCTGACCACCCTCACCGACGGCACGGGGCACACCGAGCGTCATCTGATCAACGACCGCTCCCAGGTCGTCGCCGAGATCGACGCGTTGGGCGCGGTCACCCGCTTCGAGTACGACCGTCACAACCGCCTGTTGTCACGGACGGACCCGCTGGGCCACGTCATCCGCTCCACCTATGACGAGCAGGGCCGCATGACGGTGCTGGAGCGCCCGGACGGACGGCAGGCGCGAGCCGAGTACAACGAGATCGGGCTCCCGCTACGCATCGTCGGTACCGACGGCAACGTCACGCACCAGACCTTCGACGAGCGCGGCAACCGTACGACGATGACCGACCCCTCGGGGGCGACGACGACGTTCGCCTACGACGCGGCGGGTCGGCTCACCTCGGTGACGGACCCGCTCGGCGCCACCACCCGGCAGATCCTGGACCGCAGGGGGCTTCCCGTCGGGGTCACCGATCCCCTGGGCGCCACCACCCGCTACGCGTACGACGCCTTCGGCCGCACGGTCCGGGTCACCGACGCTCTCGGTGCGGTGACCCGGATGGAGTGGACGGTCGAGGGCCGGCCGTCCCGCCGCACGGCACCGGACGGCACGGTGGAGTCGTGGACGTATGACGGCGAGGGCAACTGCCTCAGCCACACGGACGCGATGGGCGCCACGACCAGCTTCACGTACACCGACTTCGACCTGTTGACCTCCCGCACAGGCCCGGACGGTGTCCGCTACGAGTTCACGCACGACGCCGACCTGAGGCTGACACGGGTTACCGACCCGCAGGGCTTGACGTGGGACTACGCCTACGATCCGGCGGGCCGCCCGCTGTCCGAGACGGACTTCGACGGCAGGACGCTGGGCTACGCGTACGACGCGGCGGGGCGGCTGATCTCCCGTACGAACGGTCTCGGGCAGACGGTCCGGTTCGTGCGCGACGCCCTCGGCCGGATCGTCTGCAAGGATGCAGAAGGCGCGGTCAGCACCTATGAGTACGACGTCTTCGACGAGCTGGCGGTGGCAACGAACCCGGACGCGCGGCTGGAGCGCCTCCGGGACCGGTACGGCCGTCTGACGTCCGAGACGGTCAACGGCCGGACACTGGCGTACGCGTACGACAGGGTGGGCCGACAGTTGGGGAGGACGACGCCGGGCGGTTCGGTCAGCACGTGGTCGTACGACGCAGCGGGCCGCAGGACGAGCCTCACCGCGTCCGGGCGCGAAATCGCCTTCTCCTACGACGCGCTGGGCCGCGAGGCGGAGCGCACGGTCTCGGACTTCGTGTCGCTGACATCGTCGTACGACGCGATGAGTCGGCTGACGGCGCAGAAGGTCACGTTCCGGGGCGGCGGCCGTCTCCAGCACCGGGCGTACGGCTACCGTCCCGACGGCGGGCTGGTCTCCGTCACGGACAGGCTCTCGGGCACGCGCCGCTTCGACCTCGACGGGGCGGGGCGGGTCACGGCGGTGCGGGCGGACCACTGGACGGAGCGGTACGCGTACGACGAGGCCGGCAACCAGACGGAAGCGGACTGGCCGTCCACGCACCCGGCCCACTCGGCGACGGGCCCGCGCGCCTACGAGGGCACCCGCATCACCCGCGCGGGCACCGTCCGCTACGAACACGACGCCCAGGGCCGAATCGTCCTGCGTCAGAAGTCGCGCCTGTCCCGGAAACCGGACACTTGGCGGTACGCGTGGGACGCGGAGGACCGGCTGGCATCGGTGACGACACCGGACGGCACGGTCTGGCGCTACGCGTACGACCCCCTGGGCCGCCGAATATCCAAGCAATCCGCTCTGGAGACGGTCCACTTCACCTGGGACGGCACGACCCTCTGCGAGCAGCGGGTCGCGAACACGGTCCTGACCTGGGACCACGCGGGTCTGCGCCCCCTCGCCCAAACGGAACGCCGCACGGATACGGACGACGAACGCTTCTTCGCGATCGTCACCGATCTGATCGGTGCCCCGACGGAACTCGTCGACGAATCGGGCGACTTGGCCTGGCGCACTCGATCGACCCTCTGGGGCACGACGACGTGGAACCGCGACGCCACGACGTACACCCCCCTCCGCTTCCCGGGCCAGCACTTCGACCCGGAATCGGGCCTTCACTACAACTACATCCGCTATTACGACCCGGAGTCGGCTCGCTACCTCAGCCAGGACCCTTTGGGTCTGATTCCAGATCCAAATCCGGTTTCATACGTCCATAACCCGTGTACGTGGAGCGACCCACTCGGCCTCAGTCCCTGTCCAACTCGGATCGAGGGTGGAGGCTGGGATCTCAGGGGGGGTGCAGATCCGCTGAGCATCATCCCGAAGGACGCCGTTCAGGAGCCTTGGAAGGCGATCGAAGGTGGTGTCGAGCACGGCATCAAGTGGCATTGGACGGACGATGTCACGGGTAAGACGGTGCGCATGCGCGTCCACGGGATCGACCTCGGCCCGCACGCCGGCCCCAACTCCAGCAGCGGCCCCATCTACCGAATCCAGATCGGAAAACAATTTCAGGACGAGGCGGGCCAGCTCTATCACACGCAGATCGGAAACCCGAATAGTCCGAACTACAATGAAACCGCAATCAACGATACCCACATTCCGTGGCCCAGCCATCTACCGATACCCTATCCGCACTGATCCGAAAGACGGGACTCATGCAAAGCAAAGAATACATTGACTTCATCCGAGAGCTTCTGAGTCCCGACGAAGCGGTGCGTGCGGAGGCGAGCAACCGCGTTCAGGATTTCGTGAACCTCCTCTCCGGCACCCAGGCGCGAGTGGCAGGAGACCTGGTTTCCATGCTGGCTCCCCACGAGGAGTCCCGGGTGACCCTGGAAGCGCTCCTGCATGCCCTGAGTGATCTCGACGGGTGCGGGAAGCTCGAAGGCGTTGACCTCTCGCCCTTGGGGGAGATTCCGGAATCCGCGATCCACGTGGAACACCGCGACTACATGGAGGACTTCGTTCCCCGCATCGCGGGGATGGGGGACGGCACGACGGAGTGAACGTGGGCCTGTTCCCACCCGCAGGCAGCACCAAGAAACCCCGCCATGGATGATCTCGTCGTGATCGCCGACACAAGTACAGGCGCGCCTCGAACGCTCGTTGCTCGTGTGAACGAACGCGTGGAAGCATGCTGACGTGACTGACAACAGGGTTGATCCAACGAGGCCACACGAACTCTCGGACCCACCCGAGTGGCAACGGAGGCTTGAGACCGCCGGTCTCGTGGTCATGGGCCGGGCGGTTCCGGATGGGTTCCCCGAGGTCATGTCAGCCGTCTATGCCGTGAACGGGATAGAGGTACAGCCCAGCGATTCGATCAGCGATTCGTTGGTTGACGCGGCGGCGGAGCTGGATCGCCGATGGGATGCCCGGGCGGCAGCCGTTCGACTGGTCTCGGCTGCCGGAGAGTTCTACATCCTGGCCCCAGGTCCCGGCGGTCACGAAGTCGGTTGGATCCACGTGGCGGACACCGTCGGTCGCGCTCTTCCTTCACGCATCGCCGCCGCGACCGGATCGCGCTCTTTCATCGCGCTCTCCCTGGACGGGACATCCCTGTGCGCCGTCTCGGTCGAAGAGTACGACCTCTGGATCGTCACGCATTCCTTCGACGGCGTTCAGTCGGAAGGGCGGTAATGCCGTGGCAGTGAGGATGAGGTTCTCCGTACGGCCCGGGCAGGGTGAGCCCAGTGGGTTCGATCTGGGGGACGTCACCTGTGAGGGAGACGGTGGGCCGGTGGGGTCGGCCGGGCGTGTTCCTGATCAGGGGATGATGATCCATCTGTCGGTTCCTCTCCTGCTCGACTCGCTCCGGCCGTTGTTCACCGGTGAGAGGAAGAGGGTTTCGTTCATCGGTGTCGGCACGTCGTTCCGGATCTACTTCCGACGCGATCGCGAGGGGGTCGTCTCGGTCGCGGTGGCGGGAACTCCGCTGGGGCGGTGCGGTCTTGAGGAGCTTGCCTCCGCGGTTCTGCGGTCCACTCAAGAGTTTGAGGAAGAGGTCCTTTCGCGCCTTCCCCCGGGGGACAAGGCGAGGAGCGACTTCGTCGCCGCCCTTCGGCGCTTTCGTGCGGTGACAGGCCCGGAGCTTCCATGACGGCGAACGGCGTATGCCGTTCCCCGGAACCCCACAACCCCACCCCCCTGGGGGACACAGCCCGCTCACAGGTGGCCGCGAGTGAACGCCCAGGTCCGCCGCCTAGCGTGCCGCGCATGATCGTGAGTCGTGAGGACGCGGGGCTGGCACGCGCCGCTGTGGAGGGGCTGCTGGCCGGGGTCGCGTTGGCGTCCGGGCCCGGGGCGGGGGAGGTGGACCCCGGGGCTCTGCGGTGGTCCGCCGAGGCGTTGGGGCCCGGGCTTGCCGCGATGGCCGCCGTGGCGCGGCGGGTCGGGGCGCCCAGCAAGGAGCTGAGGGCAGAGCTCGGGGCCGTCGGGCGGGCCACGGAGCGGGACATGGCACGGGCCGACGGGGGGCGGGGGCTGCATCACGGGGCTCTCTGGCCGCTCGGGCTGCTCGTCGCCGGGGCCGTGCTCGCGCCGGGAGGGACACCGGAGGAGTCGACCGGGTTCGCGCGGCGGATCGCCACCCATCCGGACCCGCGTGCTCCACGGACGCCCACGGTCGGGTCGGCGATGTCCGTCCGGTTCGGGGCCGCCGGTGCGAAGGGTGAGGCCCGGGCCGGATTTCCGCACGTACGGCGGGCATTGGAGGCTCTCGACGCGGCGCGGCGGGGTGGGGCTCGGGAGCCCGAGGCTCGGATCCGGACTCTGCTCGTCGTCATGACGACTCTTCAGGACACCGGGCTGCTCCACGCGGCCGGGCCGCACGGCCTGCGTGAAGTGCAGGACGGCGCCCGGGACGTCGTCGAGGGCCGACTCGCCCTCGACGACTTCGACCGGCGGCTGCGGGAGCGCGGTCTACGCCCTCGGGGCAGCGGCCACCTGCTCGCCGCCGCCCTCTTCCTGGACGGACTACGGGGTTAGGAGGACGTACCCGTGTGGGTCTCGTCCGGGTCGACGCCCATCGTGAGGGTGGCGACCGCGCCCTTGGCGATCTTGCCCTTGGGATACTTGAGGGCGAGCAGGCCGCCCTCGGTGCCGTTGCCCGGGTAGATGGTGTCGTCGTCGAGTGTCGTGCGTTCCGTCGTACTGGTGGAGTACGGGGCGACCTTCGCGGAGTCCAGGACCGCGGGCTCGGCGAAGAACAACTGGCCCGTGTGGCAGGTGTGACCGCCTTCGTAGCCGGCCGACGTCATCTTCCCGCCGACGTGCACCTTGGTGTGGATGTGGACGCAGCGGCCCCGGTACCAGCCGGGGAAGACCGTGCGGAACTCCACATACCCCTGCTTGTCGGTGAGTTGGGTGCCGCGCAGGTAGCGCTTGTCGTCCGTGGGCTCCTCGTGGCCGCCACCGCCGCCACCGCCGCCGGGCTCTCCGCTCGGAGGCGTACCCGTGGGCGTGCCCGTCGGCGCGTCCGTCGGCGCGTCCGTGGGTGCGTCGGTGGGAGGCGTACCCGTCGGCGGCGTACCGCCTCCGCCTCCCCCGCCCGTGCTCAGGCTCTCGTACCCCGAGTAGATCCCCAGCGCGTCGCAGTGCCAGATGTCGACGGCCGCGTTCCGCAGCGGCTTGCAGGTGTCCGCGTCGATCACCTTCAGGCGGAGGGTCAGCGGGATGCCCTCCCGGTCCTCGGTGATGTCCCGCCGGATCTTGTCGGCGTCGATGTAGTACGGCCCCTCAGTCGTCTCCGACGTCAGGCGGTAGCACGCCTCACCGCTCGCCTTCTCCGCCTTGCCCTTGGTCTGCCCCGCGGACGCCGTCGCCACGGCACCCGCCCCGATCCCGGCCGCCAGCACCGCCCCGCCTCCGGCGAGCACGACCCTGCGCCGTGACATGTCCCTCTTGTGTTCGCTCATGGGCACGCAGGCTAGGAAGCGACCC
This sequence comes from Streptomyces sp. NPDC056222, assembly GCF_042264065.1. Taxonomy (NCBI): domain Bacteria; kingdom Bacillati; phylum Actinomycetota; class Actinomycetes; order Kitasatosporales; family Streptomycetaceae; genus Streptomyces; species Streptomyces sp. NPDC056222. Next base: position 9,152 of record NZ_JBHJTL010000022.1, read on the forward strand.
TGTCAGGGGCATGGGGCGAAGCTGTGAGGCACCTTGGCGTACGACGACGGGCACCGTGCAGGGGTCCTACGCTCGGTCCCCGTACGACCTGCTCGGCCGTCGATCCGGAAGGACGACCCCAAGCATGGCTGCTCCCCGACCCGTTGACCCTTGGAAGCAGGATCCCCACCATGAGCGACGCCCTCGGGCGCCTTGCCGACATCGCCCCGGCGCCGAGCGAACCCCGCCAGAAGGACTGGGACGAGGTCGAGCGCGGCCTCGGGTTCGAGCTTCCCGCCGACTACAAGGAGCTCATCCACGTCTATGGAGGAAGTCACTGGGACGACTATCTGTACGTCCTCGAGCCCGGCTGCCCCAACGAGCACTACGACCTCGCCGAATGGGCGGACCATCAGGACGACGCCCTGGAAGGCCTGTGGGAGTTCGAGGAGAAGCCGGCGGAGCTGGAGGCCGAGGGGTCCCGGGTCGTCCCATGGGCGACCACGGACAACGGAGAATGCCTCTACTGGCTTGTGCTGCCCGGCCTGGAGCCGGACCGATGGACCGTCATGGTGAACGAGGCACGCGGCGACCGCTGGGAGCACTTCTCCGTGTCGTGCACGCAATTCCTCGCGTCCTCTCTCGACGGAGAGCTGCGCTCGAGCATCCTCTGGTCCTCCTTCCCCCTCACCACCCATCAGTTCCGCCGGCTCGGCCCGGTGTGACGACGTGGCGTACGGACGTGAAGGCCGCGATGCGTGAAGGGCCCGGAATCCGAGTGGATTCCGGGCCCTTCGGCGAGTGAACGCCAGTGACTACCGCGCCGCGTCCGGGTGGACCGCGTCCGTGATCGGGCGGTCCGACACGACCTTCGTCTCGACCGGCTTGCGGAGCTGGATGTTCAGCTCGCGCAGGCGGGCCTCGTCCAGTTCCGTCGGGGCGCCCATCAGGAGGTCCTGGGCGTTGCCGTTGAGCGGGAAGGCGATCGTCTCGCGGATGTTCGGCTCGTCGGCCAGGAGCATCACGATGCGGTCCACGCCCGGGGCGATGCCGCCGTGCGGCGGGGCGCCGTACTCGAAGGCGCGGAGCATGCCCGCGAACTCGTGCTCGACCGTCTCGCGCGAGTAGCCCGCGATCTCGAAGGCCTTGAACATGATCTCGGGCTCGTGGTTCCGGATCGCGCCCGAGGACAGCTCGATGCCGTTGCAGACGATGTCGTACTGCCAGCCGAGTACGTCCAGCGGGTCCTGGGTCTCCAGGGCCTCGAGGCCGCCCTGCGGCATGGAGAACGGGTTGTGCGAGAAGTCGATCTTGCCGGTCTCCTCGTCCCGCTCGTACATCGGGAAGTCGACGATCCAGGCGAACCGGAAGACGTTCTCCTCGAACTGGCCGGCGCGCTTGGCAGCCTCGACCCGGACCGGGCCCATGATCTTGGAGACCTCGTCGAACTCGCCCGCGCCGAAGAAGATCGCGTGGCCGGGCTCCAGACCGAGGCGCTCGGCGAGGACCTTGACGTTCTCCTCGGTGAGGAACTTGGCGATCGGGCCGGTCAGGGCGTTGCCCTCGCCGACACGGACCCAGGCCAGGCCCTTCGCGCCCAGGGAGACCGCGAAGTCGCCGAGCTGGTCGAAGAACTTGCGCGGCTGGTCACCGGTGTTCGGCACGGCGAGCGCGCGGACGTGCTTGCCGGCGAAGGCCTTGAACTCGGAGTTCTCGAAGACGTCGGAGATGTCGACGAGTTCGAGGGAGGTCCGCAGGTCCGGCTTGTCGTTGCCGTACTTGAGCATCGACTCGCGGAACGGGATCCGCGGGAACGGGGAGGTGACGTGGCGTCCGCCGCCGAACTCCTCGAAGAGCTCGGTCATGAGCTTCTCGATCGGCTGGAAGACGTCCTCCTGCTCGACGAAGCTCATCTCGACGTCGAGCTGGTAGAACTCGCCCGGCGAGCGGTCGGCACGGGCGTCCTCGTCGCGGAAGCACGGCGCGATCTGGAAGTAGCGGTCGAAGCCGGAGATCATCAGCAGCTGCTTGAACTGCTGCGGCGCCTGCGGCAGCGCGTAGAACTTGCCCGGGTTCAGACGGGACGGGACGACGAAGTCGCGGGCGCCCTCGGGGGAGGTCGCGGCGAGGATCGGGGTCGCCATCTCGTTGAAGCCGAGGGCCACCATCTTGGAGCGGATGGAGGCGATGACGGCGGAGCGCAGCATGATGTTGCGGTGCATCCGCTCGCGGCGCAGGTCGAGGAAGCGGTACTCCAGGCGCCGCTCCTCGTTCACGCCGTCGTCGGCGTTGATGGTGAACGGGATCTGCTTCGCCGCGCCCAGGACCTCGACCGTGGCGGCCTCGATCTCGATCTCGCCGGTGGCGAGCTCGCCGTTGACGTTCTCCGCGCCACGCGAGACGACCTTGCCGTCGACACGGACGACGGTCTCCTTCGTCAGCTTGTCGAGGACCTCGGCCGCGGCGGTGCCGGGCCGGGCGACGAGCTGCGTGATGCCGTAGTGGTCGCGCAGATCGATGAAGAGGATGCCGCCCAGGTCGCGCCGATTGTGCAGCCAGCCGCTCAGCCGGACGTCGGTGCCGACGTCAGAGGCGCGGAGCTCGCCGCAGGTGTGGGACCTGTACCGATGCATCGTCGTTCATCCAGTCTTCTGGGATCGGTGGGATGCCTGGACATATCCAGGCCCGTCAAGGGTACCGGGCGACCCGAGATCGACCTTCGAATACTCTCAGTGGCGACCAGCAGTCCGATATTCATAAAGTAGGGCAATGCGCACCGAGGACGTCCTGGCCGCGATCGCGACCGGCATGTGGTGCTGGGACAACGCGTCCGGGACGGTCACGCTCGACGCCGAGGCGGCCCGGCTCCTCGGGCTGCCCGCCGAACCGGTCCAGCTCACGGAAGCCGCCGTACGCTCCCGGTTTCATCCCGTCGACTGGAACGAGATCGACGGGGTCGTGAACCTCGCCGTGGCCGAGGGGACCCTCGCCGAGGCCCGGCTGCGGATCATGGACGGACACGGACGGGTGATCCGTACCGTACGGAGCAGGTCCAAGCCGCTCGTCGAAGCAGGTGAATACCGGCTCGTCGGCACGCTCCAGGAGGTCGCCGAACCCCAGCCCGGCACCGCCGCCCGTACGCCCATCACCGGCGACTGGCGCCGCTCGCGCGAGGCGTTCCTGCTCGACGCGGGGCGGGCGCTGGCCGAGGCCCGGTCGACCGCCGAGGTGCTGCGGGTCGCCGCCTCGCTCTCCATGCCGGGCTTCTCGCCCGACGGACTCGCCGTCTTCGGGGTCGCGGGCGAACGGCTGACGATCATCGGCCACCACGGGCACAACGCGGGCGACGAGGGCCCCTTCACCTCGATGTCGGTGGACACCGACTATCCGGCGGCCGAGGTCGTACGGACCGGGCGGGCGATCTATCTCCCGTCGCCGGAGGAGTACCTGCGGCGCTTCCCGGTCAGCTGGCCGCTCGCGCAGCGCTTCGGCCGGGAGTCGTGGGCGTACCTCCCGCTCGTCGTCGCCGGGCGCACCATGGGCGCCTGGATGGCCGCCTTCAAGCACCAGGTCGCCTTCACCCCCGACGAGCGGTCCGTCCTGACCACGGTCGCCCGGATGCTCGCCCAGGCCCTCGCCCGGGCCGGGGTCGCGGAGTCCGAGCGCGAACTGTCGCTGGGCCTGCAGCGCACGATGATGCCGGTGCTCGGCCCCGGGATCCCGGGCCTGCACGTCGCCGCGCGGTACGTCCCCACCGGCGGCGGACTCCAGGTCGGCGGCGACTGGTACGACTTGATCCAGCTCCCCGGAGGCCGTATCGCGCTCGTGATCGGCGACGTCCAGGGCCACGACGTCCGCGCCGCCGGGCTCATGGGCCAGCTCCGGATCGCGCTGCGGGCGTACGCCTCCGAGGGCCACCGCCCGGACGCCGTCCTCTCCCGCGCCTCGCGCTTCCTGTACGGGATCACGGACGGGGACGGGGACGGGGGCGTCGCGGGCCGGGGCGTGGACGGGGCCGTGGGCTTCGGGAACGCGGGCATCGGGATCGCGGGCATCGGGATCGGGGGCGTCGGGATCGGGGGCGTCGGACTCGGCGGGGAGGACCCCGACAGGGCCGCGCACAACGGTGGGCCGCGCTTCGCGACCTGCCTCTACATGGAGATCGATCCCGTCACCGGCGTCGTGGACATCGCCCGGGCCGGACACCCCGACCCGGCGGTGCGGATGACCGACGGAACGGTTCTCCTGCGGCCCACCGCCGGCGGCCTGCCCCTCGGCATCGATCCGGACACCGACTACCCGACCACTCGCTTCATCCTGGAGCCCGGCGAGACTCTGATGATGTGCACCGACGGGCTCCTGGAGACCGGCGGCCACGACCTGGACAGCGGCTGGGAACGCATCCGTACGCTGCTCGAAGGGCATGACGGGGACTCCCTGGAGGATCTGGCCGACAGCCTCGTCGAGGCCGTCCACGGCCCCGGCTCCCACCACACGACCGGGCCGCTCGCCGACCGGCGCGAGGACGACATCGCGGTCCTGCTCCTGTCCCGCCAGGGCCCGGCCGTCCGCGAGGCTCCGCGCCGCACGATGATGACCGTCGCCCAGGCGGAGCCGGAACGGATCGCGGCGGCCCGCCAGCACATGCGCCAGCTGCTGCACGACTGGGCGGACGAGGACCAGCTCGACTCGGCGGTCCTGATGGTCTCGGAGATGGTCACCAACGTCCTCATCCACACGGACGGCGACGCCCTGATCGTCGCGGAGGTGACCTGCGACGACGGCGGCCGCCGGCTGCGGGTGGAGGTCGCGGACACGAGCGACGAGCTGCCGCACAAGCGGCACCCGGGCGAGATGGCGTCGTCGGGTCGCGGCCTCGTCCTGATGGAGATGCTGGCGCACGCGTGGGGCGTGGACCCGCGGGGCGAGGGCAAGTCGATCTGGTTCGAGCTCCATGAGCCGGCGGAGGGAAAGAGCGGGGGGTAGCGGCGCCGGCACGCGTGCGTGGAGCGGGCCGGACGCGCGAGAGGCGCGTACGGCCCGGCGCCACCGCGCGGGGACGCACGCGAGAGGCGCGTACGGCCCGGCGCCACCGCGCGGGGACGCGCAATACCGCACGCCGGACGCGCGATCGGCGCGCACGGGCCCGCCGCCACCGCGCGCGGCACACGGTCCTGCGCGGGAGACTGGTGTCGTACGGCCGTCGCCGGGGGGACCACGGAGTTCGCCATGGACACCCACAAGGTCGGCAGCGACACCACTGTCCTGGCCGACAGCCTCGAAGTCCCGGGGATCGGGCACATCCCCGCCAGCGCGTACGTCCTCACCGCCAAGGAACCGGTCGTCGTCGACACCGGCCTCTCCCTCTCCGACCGGAACTTCGTCGGCGCCCTCGGATCCGTCATGGACCCCATCGACGTCCGCTGGATCTGGCTCACCCACCCCGACCGCGATCACACCGGCGGCATCTTCGACCTCCTCGAGGCCGCGCCGAAGGCCAAGGTCGTGACCACCTTCATCGGCGCCGGGATCATGACCACCGAGCGCCCGCTGCCGATGGACCGCGTCTACTTCCTCAACCCCGGCCAGTCCCTCGATGTCGGCGACCGCGTGTTGCACGCCTTCAGGCCACCGCTCTACGACAACCCCGCCACGGTCGGCTTCTACGACGAGAAGACCCGGATCTGCTTCAGCTCCGACTGCTTCGGCGGCCCGATGCCGACCGCGGAGCTCGCCGAGAGCGGGCACGCGAACGACCTCAAGCCCGAGGAGCTGCGGCAGGCGCAGCTGCTGTGGGCGACCGTGGACAGCCCGTGGGTGCATGTCGTGGACCAGGCGAAGTACCGGGCGACGGTCGAGCCGCTGCGGGAGATGAACCCGGAGATCGTGCTGTCGACACATCTGCCGCCCGCGGTGCGGATGACCGCCATGATGATCGACACGATCATCATGGCCCCGGACTCGGACCCGTTCGTGGGCCCGGACCAGGCGGCGCTCGAGCAGATGCTGGCGTCCTTCGAGCCGGGCGGCATCCCGGCGGCGACCTGAGCGCCGACCTCACTCCTCGGCCTGAGGGCCGGCGCCCGCAGCGCCCGCGTCCTGCGTCCCGTACCGGCTCCGCAGCTCGCCGATGACGCCGAAGGCGGCCGCCGTCACCGGTACGGCCAGCAGCATGCCCAGGATCCCGGCGACGGAGGCCCCCGCCGTGATGGCGAGCATGACGACGGCCGGATGCATCTGTACGGTCCGGCTCTGGATCGCGGGCTGGAGGACGTTGCCCTCGATGACCTGGACGGCCAGGACGACCCCGAGGACCCACAGCGCGATGACGAAGCCGCGGTCGGCGAGGGCGACGAGGACGGCGACGGCCCCGGACAGGAACGCGCCGAGGTACGGGATGTAGGCGGTGACGAAGACCAGCGCGCCGAGCCCGACGGCGCCGGGCACCCGCAGGATCAGCAGCCCGACGGTGATGAGGACGGCGTCGACGAGGGCGACGAGGGTCGTCCCGCGCATGAACCCCTCGACGGCCTCGAACGCGCGGCGGCCCATGGCCTCCAGCGTGTCGCCGGTCGAGCCGGGGGCGAGCGAGCGCAGGGCCCCGGCGGCCTTGTCGGAGTCCTTGAGGAAGAAGAAGATCAGCAGCAGGGCGAGGACGGCCATGGCGGCCACCTGCCCGACGACACTCAGCCCCGAGATGACACCGGAGGCGGCGGTCCCGCCGAACTTCTCGAGCAGCTCCTTCGCGTTCTTGCCGAGGTCGTCGATCGAGGTCCCGGCCGCGCCCAGATGGGCGGCGATGTCGGTGGCGGCCTGCCGCAGCGAGGCGATGATCTGGTCGCCGGTCTCGATGAGGGCGAGGACGACGATGTAGGTGGCGCCGCCGACGAAGGCGAGGACGGCGAGGACCGTGAGTCCGGCGGCGAGCGACTCCCGCACCTTCATCCGCAGCAGGCGCCGGTAGAGCGGTCCGAGGAGCGCGGTGCCGAGGATCGCGAGCAGGACGGGTGTGACAGCCGTCTGGAAGACCACGCACAGCCAGATGGCGACGGCGGCGACCCCCGCGACGAGCAGCAGGACGACGCACCAGGCGGCGACCCGGCGGGCGACCTCGGGGAGGAGAGGGCGGGGACTCGGCGTCTGCACCCGTCCACCGGACCACGGCGCCCGGCGTGTCGTCCTGCGCTACGGACCGGACGGGTGACACCCCGTCAGAGCGCGTACGCATACGGGCGCGGGTACGGGTGGAAGAGGTGTGGCACCCCGGCCGGGGTGCCACACCGTGCTCACTGCCTCAGGGCTTCCAGTGGTTCGACGCGGGCGGCCCGCAGCGATGGGTAGAGGCCGGCGAGAAGACCGGTGAGGGACCCGACGGCGGGGGCGGGCAGGGCGACATAGGGGTGGACGATCGCGGTCCAGCCCTGGGCGAGGGCGACCGCGACCACCACGCCGACGCCGATCGCCGCGCCGATCAGCCCGCCGAGCGTGCCGAGCGCGGTGGACTCCGCGAGGAACTGGCCCGCCACGTGCGAGGGGCGCGCCCCGAGTGCGCGCCGCAGGCCGATCTCGCCGCGCCGTTCCAGGACCGCGACCAGCGTGGTGTTGGCGATGCCGACGGCGCCGATCACCAGGCAGATCGCCGCGAGCAGCAGGAACAGGCCGGACAGCGAGGTGTCCACGGAGTCCCGCAGTGTGTGCGGGTCGGGCGGCGGCACGGCCGTGAGGTGCTGCGGGGCGTCCGGACGGAGGGCGAGCGGGGCCTGGTCCGCGATCAGGGACGCGGCTCCGGGCCTGGTGCGGATCACCATGGTGGCGGGAGCGTCGACCGGCGGACCGTACCTCTGGAGCGCGGTGGTCTCCGGCAGGATGACTCCCAGCATCAGTTCGGGGACGGTCTCCGCGTCGGCGACGATCCCGACGACCGTGTACGCGGTGTTGTCCACGAACACGACCGGCTGGTTGTCCACGCGGCTGACGCCGAGGATGCGGGCCGCCCCGGCACCGAGTACACACACGGGTTCGGCCCGGCCGCGGTGGAACTGGTTGTAGAGCACCCCCGAGGAGACCTCGGCCCGCGTCGCGGCCAGCAGGCCGGGCGAGGCCGCGTAGACACGTACTCCCTGAGCCCCGTCGCCGTCCTCTCCCGGGCGCCCTGGCCGGGTGCCCACCGAGGGGTTGCGCAGCGAGGGCTGCCACCAGACCCCGGCCGCCTCCACGCCGTTGAGGCGCTGGACGCGTTCGTCGGCGTCGGCGGGAAAGTGGAGCTCGGGCGCGGTGGAGCTGTCCTCGGGCAGGTGGTCGAGGACGGTGACGGTGGTCGCCTTCAGCGTGGTGAACGCCTTGCCGATCTGCCCGGTCGCGGTCGAGGTGAGCCCGAGAACGGCGACGAACGCCCCCACGCCGAGAACCGTGCCCAGCATGGTCAGGACGGACCGGCCCGGCCGCTGCAGCAATCCGGCCAGGGATTCGGCCACCAGGTCGCGCGCGCGGAACCGGGTGGTGGAGGGCAGGTCGGTCATCCGGCTGCCCCGGCGGGGAGCCCGGCGGGTTCCGAGGAGACGATCCGGCCGTCCCGGAGGGTCACGGTGCGCTGGGCACGCGCAGCGACGGCCGGGTCGTGGGTGATGACGACGATGGTCTGGCCTTCGGCATGGAGTTCGACGAAGAGGTTCATGATCATTTCTGAGGTGCGGGTGTCGAGGTTGCCGGTCGGCTCGTCGCACAGCAGCAGGGCCGGCCGGTTGACCAGCGCGCGGGCGATGGCCACACGCTGGCGCTCGCCACCCGAGAGCGTGGTGGGCAGCGCGTCCAGCCGGTGTCCGAGGCCCACCCGGCGCAGGGCCTCCCGCGCCCGCTCGGTCCGCACCTGGGGCCGCGTGCGCGTTGCGGTGTAGAGCTGCGCCAGGACGACGTTCTCCGTGACGGTCCGATGGGGCAGCAGGTGGAAGGACTGGAAGACGAATCCGATGCGGTGTCCCCGCGCCGCGGTCCGCTGTCGTTCCCGCAGACCGGCGACATCGGTCCCGGAGAGTTCGTAGGTGCCCGAGCTCGGCCGGTCGAGCAGACCGAGCAGGTTGAGGAGGGTGGACTTGCCCGAGCCGGACGGTCCGACGATCGCGGTGAACTCGCCGCGCTCCACGACGAGGTCGACCGGGTGCAGCGCGTGCACCTCCACGGTGCCGGGGAAGGTGCGGGTGACCCCGCTGAGCCGGATGACCGGGACGGAGGGCCCGCCGACACCGGGCCCCGAGGCGGAAGCCGCCCCCGGCGGCGGGGGCGAGGCCGAGGCCGGGGCCGAAGCCGAAGCCGAAGCCGAAGCCGGAGCCGGAGCCAAGGGCGGAGTGAGGTCCGGGGCCGAAGCCGGAGCGAGGTCCGAGGCCAGGTCCGAGGCCGGGGCCGAGGCCGGACCGAGGTCCCGGGCCAGGTCCGAGGCCGGGGCCAGGTCCGAGTCCGGGGCCGAAGCCGAAGCCGAGGCCGGGGCCGAGGCCAGGCCCGAGGCCGGATCCGGGGCCGGAGCCAGGTCCGGGGGTGTGTTCCCGGTGGCCGGGCCGAGGGCCGCGGGGCGCCCCCGGAAGGGGCGCGGCAGACGCAGCGGGCTCACCGGCCGACCACGACCCGGTCGCCCTCCCGCAGAAACTCGCCGGGGGCCGGGGTGACCTGGACCAGGCCGTCCGCCGACGGGCCGGCGGTGACCCGCACCTTGCGCTCACGGCCGCCTGGCTCCTGCACCGTCACCGTGGTGTGGGTGTCCGCTCCGGTCAGCAGCGCGGCCTGCGGAACGACCAGGACGGCGGTGCCGGTGAGCGGGGATGTCACGGTGATCATGACGTTGTGGCCTTCCAGCCGGTCGTCCCACGCCTTGTCCGGGGTGACCGTGACCGGCAGGTAGGGGGCGCCGCCGTTCACCGACGCGCCCGCACCCTGGCTCTTGCCCTGGCCCTGGCCCTTGGCGTCCTTGGCATCGCCCGGTGTCATCCGCTCGCCGATCGAGGCGACCTTCCCGGACACCGTGACGCCCAGGGTCTCGCTGGTCACCTCGACCCGGGTCCCCGGCGTGAGGCGCCCCTCGAGGGTCGGATCCAGGTAGCCGGTGAGCTGGGGACCACCGCTGGTGAGCACCACGACGGGCCCCTCCAGACGGTCGCCCACGGCCGCCGGGAGACCTGACACCCGGGCCGGCAGGTCCTTCACGAAGATGGCCTCGGAGGCGGGCAGCATCACCCCGTCCGCGGCGACGGCGAGGTCGTAAGCCTCCTTCGCCTCCCGCACCCGCTTACGGGCCCCCTCCAGATCGGCCGGCGGTCCGGCGGCGCGGCCGGCGTCCGTGCCGGCTCCTGCCGTGGAGCCGCCGCCGTCCGTACCCTCCCTCGTCGCGTCCTTGTCCGCTCCGGAAGGGGACCCCTGCTGCATCTGCGTGACGGTCGTGGACGCCTCCTCCCACGCCGTCCTGGCCTGCCGCACCGCTTCCTCGGTCCGGGCTCCGGTGACAGGAGGCTCGTATCCCATCCGCCGGTACAGCGCGGCGACGGCGGCCTTCGTACCCGGGCCGAAGTATCCGCTCCGGTCGCCTCCGCGTCCGATACCAAGGCTCGCCAGAGCCCGCTGGAGCTGGTCGACGTCGTCGCCGGAGATGCCCGGCAGCAGGTCACGGTAGCCGGGGAGCGCGCCGGGCAGGACGAACACCGGGCGGCCGGAGACCTCGGCCAGCGGCCGGCCCGCCTTCGCCCGGTCGCCCTCCGCCACCAGCACCTTGGTGACCACGAGCGAACTCCGCGCACCGCTCTCGCCCTGCGCTCCGTCCTTGCCCGTCGCGGCGATCGCGGTCGGCGCGATCTCGGTCTGCCGTCCGGTGGCGAAGTCCCCGCGGAACACGAGGGTGCGCACCAGCTTCTGCCGCTCCACCGCGGCGGTGATCACGCTCGGTGTGGGGGGCGCGCTGTCGGCGACGGCCTGGGCGGGCGACTTCACCAGCGTGGAGCCGAGTACCCCGCCGAGGGAGAGCAGCGCGGTGGCCGCGGCGGTCAGGAGTCCTATCCGGCGGCGGCCCGCCGTTCCCAGGGGCACTACTGCGCCCCCGCCGTCGCGATGATCTCGTTGATCCGCTTGGCGTCGCTCTCGAGCGTCTTCTGCTCTTCCTTGAGCGTCTCGGCGTTCTGCTCGATCTGGTCCTGCTGGTACGCGGTCTCCACCGCCACCCAGGTGCCGACGACGTTGGACTCCTTGCCGCACGTCCAGGAGGCCACCGCCGTCTCGATCTCCTCCGAAGTGGCCTTCGGCGCACTCCACTTCCGGTCGCCGATCGCGTCGAACGGGCTCTTGTAGGAGCTGTAGCCCTTGCCGGCCATGCAGCCGGCCCACTTCTTCTCCGCGGCGATCACCCGCGGATCGTTCTTGGCGACCTCGAAGGAGCGCGCCTTGATCGCCGCGGCGGTCTCGGCGTGCCCGACCCGCTCCTGCTTGCCGTTCGCGAGCTTGCGCTGGGCCTCCCCGGCACAGCCGCCCTCGGGCACCTTCATCCCGTTGTACGTGGTCACGGGCTCGCTGCTGCCCTCCTTCATGCCGCGCAACACCTCGGTGACAGCGGCCGGCTGACGCACCATCTGATCGGCGGTCAGCGCCCGCGGGTCCCCCTGGGCCATGTGGAAGCCGTACTTGCGGGCGACTTCGAGAGAGGCGGGGGTGCCGTAGCGGCGCGTGTGCGCGGAGCCTTGCGTGACCGTCGAGGCGGGCAGTGCCTTCGCCTGCAGGCCGAAACGGGACAGGCACTGCTTCTTCAGCAGGTTGAGGGCCTGCCCGGTCTGCACGATGCGGTCGGCGGACACGTCGTAGGCGTCGATCGGCAGGACCAGGTCGCTCGTGGCGTCCTTCTCCTCGACCTTGCCGACGCCGGGAACCTCGCGCTGCTCCTTGGCGGGCGGCGCCGCCCGGTCACTCCCGGCCTCCTCGCCGCCGGAGCTGCAGGCGGTGGCGGCGAGAACCGTGAGTACGGCCGCGGCCAGCCGAGTACGAGCAGAACGAGTCGTGATCATGAAGGCACCTTGCGCGAGAAGCGGGCAGGGAGGGAAGAATTGCCGATGTGCCGGGCGGCAGATTCCGGCTGCCGCCCGGCACATCGAGGTGGAGAAAAGAGCCGCGGGTCAGAGGGTGATGGACCAGCGGGTGCCGATGCCGACCATGGTCGAGGCGTTCTCGTTCCAGGTGTAGTAGAGCGGCCCGCCCTGGTCGTCGTAGGCGTAGTCCCAGTTGCCCGCGTAACCGCTGTTGAACCAGACGGTGCCGCCGACGCCCTGGCTGTACCGGACCTCCATGGCGGTGGCGTTGTTCTTCACGTACGAACCGGAACCGGTTCCGGTGTTCTCGCGGAACTTCTGGCCGGCCAGGTCGTACGTGCTTCCCTCCTGGGCCCACACGGCCTGGGTGCCGGTGTGGTGCCAGAACAGGCACATCGGCATCGATCCCTGGAGTCCGGGGACGTAGCACTTGGCGGAGTTGGCATTGCCGGATGAACGGTGGTGCGGCTTCCAGTATTCGTCGGCAGAGGCCGGGGCCGTGGTGACGGCCAGCAGCGCCACGGCGGCAGCGCCGGTTCCAAGAGCCTTCTTCAGCATGCGGTTACTCCTCATTCCCGTGGGCCCTCTCCGGCATCCGGGAGATCCCCGGTCACGGGAGCGGCACCCGAGCGAGGGGTGCCCCCTGCGTCCGGCGAGTCCACGCAGGGGCGTGCACAAGGTGTCCGCCTGGTGAACGAAACGAGGAGGGCCACCCCGTAAACGCCCATGATCATCACAGGATTGACATATATGCGTCAAGCATTTTTAGCCAACTCCCGTGCTGATCGCAGAGTTGACGGAACGTCCCTTGCGCCAACGCGAGGACCCGGCGACCGAAGGTCGCCGGGTCCTCGTCCGTGCTCCACGGCCCTACAGGCCGTCCGTGCCCCCAGGGGCCCTACAGGCCGCCCTCGCCCATCCCGTGCACCGCCGGGATCGTGCCGAGGCGCCCCGCCTGGAAGTCCTCGAAGGCCTGGCGCAGCTCGGCCTGGGTGTTCATGACGAACGGGCCGTAGTGGGCCATCGGTTCGCGGATCGGCTGCCCGCCGAGGACGACGACCTCCAGGTCGGGCGTGTGCCCGTCCTGCTTCTCGTCGGCCCGGACCGTCAGCGCGCCGCCCTTGCCGAACACGGCGGTCTGGCCCATGTGGACCGGCCGTCGCTCCGCACCGACGGAGCCGCGCCCCGCGAGGACGTACACGAGCCCGTTGAAGTCCTCGCGCCACGGCAGGGTGACCTCGGCGCCCGGCCGGATCGTCGCGTGGATCATCGTGATCGGGGTGTGCGTGACGCCCGGGCCGGCGTGCCCTTCGAGGTCGCCGGCGATGACGCGGAGCAGCGCGCCGCCGTCGGGGGAGGTCAGCAGCTGCACCTGGCCGCCGCGGATGTCCTGGTAGCGCGGGGCCATCATCTTGTCGGAGGCGGGCAGGTTCACCCACAGCTGGAGCCCGTGGAAGAGTCCGCCGCTCACGACGAGGGACTCCGGCGGGGCCTCGATGTGGAGGAGTCCGGAGCCGGCGGTCATCCACTGGGTGTCGCCGTTGGTGATGGTGCCGCCACCGCCGTTGGAGTCCTGGTGGTCGAAGATCCCGTCGATGATGTACGTGACGGTCTCGAAGCCGCGGTGGGGGTGCCACGGGGTGCCCTTGGGCTCACCGGGGGCGTACTCCACCTCTCCCATCTGGTCCATCATGATGAACGGGTCGAGGTACTGGTAGTTGATCCCGGCGAACGCGCGGCGCACCGGGAAGCCCTCGCCCTCGAAGCCGGACGGGGCCGTGGTCACGGCGAGCACGGGGCGGGAGACGGCGTCGGCCGGGGCGGCGACGCGCGGCAGGGCGAGCGGGTTCTCGACAGTCACAGCGGGCATGGCGGGACCTCCTTGTGCGGCCAGTTTAGTTGAAAGATGAACTTCCTGCCACCCGGAACACGAAACGCCCGGGAGGAATTCCTCCCGGGCGTTCTCCCACTTCTCCAGCGTGCGTCAGCCGTACATCCGCCGCATCGCGAAGTCGACCATCTGCTCCACGGCCTTCGCGTCGAAGACCATCCGGTGGTCGCCCTCCATGTCGAGGACGAAGCCGTAGCCGGTCGGGAGCAGGTCGATCACCTCGGCGCCGGTGATCACGAAGTACTTCGACTCCTTGCCCGCGTACCGGCGCAGCTCCTTCAGCGAGGTGAACATCGGGATGACCGGCTGCTGGGTGTTGTGCAGGGCGAGGAAACCGGGGTTGTCCCCGCGCGGGCAGTAGACCTTCGAGGTCGCGAAGATCTGCTGGAAGTCCTCGGCCGCCAGGGACCCGGTCGTGAAGGCCCGCACGGCGTCGGCGAGCGACGGCGGCGACGGCTCCGGGTACAGGGGAGGCTGCTGCCCGTAACCGCCCTGCATCCCGCCCTGCACACCGCCCGACATCGGCTGCTGCGGCGGTGGGGCGTACTGCTGCTGGGCGCCCTGATTCTGGTCGTAGCCGTACATGGCCCCCAGCCTAGCGAGCGGGCGCGGCGCGCAGAGCGGATCGGGTCGGCCGAGACGGAGCGCACACCCCCGGGCGCGGGCGGCAAAAGGGGCACGGACCCCCGAGAAACGGCCACGCGCTCCCGGGCGCCGAACGGTGTCCGAACGAAGCACCCGTCTCTTCGCACGATTCTTCGCACCGGCCCCTTTCTCTTGCTAGGTTCGCGTGAGCAATTTCCGGCCGCCACGGGGGTGGAACATGGCGCTGAATGCCGAATGGGACGAGTTGTTCGGCGACGCCAAGCCGACCGAACAGCCCGCGTCGATGACCCTGGCCGGTCTGCCCGCCCCCGACGGCGGCGGAGGCGGCGACGCGAATCTGAAGGCCGACGTGGGCCCGTGGCACAAGGCCGGAGGCACCGCGAGCGAGCTGCGCACCTCCACCACCACCTCGCTCACCGACCTCGACACGGCCAACGAGGGCGTCGGCGGCGGGACCGCCGGCTTCGACTCCTCCGCGGCCCTCACCGAGATCCTCGGCACCTGGAAGACGCGCCTCACCTCCGTACGCGACGAGTGCGGGCGGCTGGAATCCGCCCTCAAGAGCGCCGGCCGTGACTTCGGCGAGCGCGAGCTCGACACCCAGCGCAAGATCGCCGCCGAGGCACCCGCCCCCTCCCAGAAGAAGGAGGGCTGATCCGGATGCCCACCTGGCAGCAGCTGCGCGATGTGAAGCTGAACGAGTACACGGACGCGGCGGACGGCTGGGGCAAGATCAGCTCCCGTTCCAACGTCGACAAGGACCGTGTCGACAACGGCATGTTCGCCAAGATCAACGACACGCAGAAGGGCGAGACCGCCGAGCGCGCGACCGGCGACGTCCGGCAGCTCAGCCGTAACTACCAGTACCTGCACACCGAGTGCGGGCTGATCCGCACCGCGCTCAACGGCCTCGCCTCCGAGCTCGCCGCCCCGCAGAAGAAGCTGAAGCAGGCGCTGGAGGACGCCGAGAACCTCAAGTTCACGGTGAAGCCCGACGGGTCCGTGGAGTACCCGACCCAGTCCTTCGTCCTCGCCCCCGGCAACAACACCGCCCAGCACGGTGCGCCCGTGCCCCTCGCGCCCGGAAAGGGCGAGGGCGTCGGCAGCGCCGACGCCAACAAGGGCAAGGCCGAGGAGATCGCCCAGCGCATCGGCGACGCCGTCCGCGAGGCCAACGAGATCGACGGCCGCTACGCCTCCGTCCTGCGCAAACTGAAGGCCGAGCCGGGACTCACCGTCAGCGACGAGACCTTCGCCGACGCCGCCAAGGACACCAAGGCGCTCCAGGACGCCGCCGGGAAGTACGCCGACGACGGCAGCATCCCGAACGGCAAGTCCCCCAAGGAGAACGCCGAGTGGTGGAACGGGCTGACCCAGGAGCAGCGTGACGAGTACGCCACGCTCTACCCGGCCTCCATCGGCGCACTGGACGGCATCCCCTCCACCGTGCGTGACGACGCCAACCGGATGGTCCTGGCAGAGACCCGCGCCCAGACCCAGCTCGACCTGAACGCGATACCCAAGCAGCCGCAGGAGTACATCCAGAACCCGAGCGGCCAGTACCCGGCGGTGATCAAGAACCCGGCGTGGCGCGAGTGGGACGAGAAGTACGGCGACCGGAAGAAGGAGCTGGAGGGCGATCTGAAGGGCATGGACGCCATCCAGGCCCGCTTCGACCGCAGCGGGATCGCGGAGCGGCCCGGCGAGAAGCCGCTCCCCGAGGCGTACCTCCTCGGCTTCGACACCAAGGGCCACGGGCACGCGATCGTCGCCAACGGCAACCCGGACACCGCGACGCACACGGCGATGTACGTGCCGGGCACGACGTCGAACCTGGAGGGGATCGGCGGCGACATCAAGCGCATGGAGACCCTCTGGCGCGCCAGTGACAACCTGGCGAACGGGCAGAGCGTCTCGACGATCACCTGGCTCGGCTACGACGCCCCGCAGCACATCGTCAAGGACGCGCCGTTCAGCCACTACGCCAACGACGGCGCCCCGAAGCTGAACAACTTCGTCGACGGGCTGCGCGCCTCGCACGAGGGCGGGCGGGACCATCTGACCGTGACCGGTCACAGCTACGGCAGCACCGTCATCGGCTCGGCCGCCCGGCAGGGGCACCTGGACGCCGACGACATCTTCGTGGCCGGCAGCCCCGGTATGCAGGTGGGCAGCGCCACCGACCTGGACGTCCCCAAGGGCCACGTCTACGCGGCGGAGGCGGACAGCGACCCGTACCTGAAGGGCCTGCACCTGCCTCCCCCGCTCAGCGGCCTCACCGACGACAAGTACGGCGGCTTCAACATCCCGTTCGTGAGCAGCGACCCGGTCCCCGACCTCGGCGGCTGGGGTCACGCGCCGAAGAAGGTCGACATCGACATCCTTCCGTCGTGGATGGACGGCGACGGCGCCAGTGTCGTGAAGCCGCTGACCCCGACCAACCCCGACTTCGGCGCGCACATCGTGGCCACCGACGGCTCGCGCGGCCACAGCGGCTACTGGGACAACGGGACCGAGAGCCTCAACAACCAGGCCCGCGTCGTGACGGGCCGGTACAAGGAAGTGACTTCGCAATGAGCCGCCGCACCATCGCCCGACTCGGCGGAGCCCTCACCGCCACGGCCCTTCTCCTCGCGACGGGATGCACGACCATGAGCAACGACGACGGCCTGCCCTACGACCCGCAGCCGATGAAGGTCGACGCGGCCAAGGACCTGGTCAGGAGCCGGTCCAGCGCGATCTTCGACGCGGCGGGGCTGCGCGAGGCGAACAACGGGGCGCCGGACGCCTCCCCCTGCGACGGTGTGGAGAACGGCTTCCGGGTGCGCCATTTCTGGTCGATGTACGCGCCGACCGCCGACGCCCTGAAGCAGACCATGGACAAGCTCCACAAGGATCTTCCGGCCAAGGGATGGAAGGTCCTCCGCTTCGAGCCCGCGAAGTCGGAGGCCAAGCAGCTGCAGCTGGACGTCGAGCACGAGAAGGACCACCACACGGCGACGATCGAGCTGCTGCTCCCGTCGACGTACAAGGACGCCTCGAAGTGGGAGAAGGAGGCGCGCGACAGCATCTCGGTCTCCGTCACCTCGCCCTGCTACACCGACCCGGCGTACGAAGTGGGTGCCTGAACGGCCCACAGCGACCGCGAGAGGGGCCCGGGGCACACGCCCCGGGCCCCTTTTTCTGCGGCCCGCGTCACAGATGGCCGGATAGGGGTTGCCCTTATTACTGGTGGGTAGCATCATCGTAGAGAAGCGTGGGCTACTCACCGGTAGTACGAGCACGCTCGCATACCGAGACATCCGCCTCCCCGATCCTTACGGAGCCGTCGCCATGGGGCACTACAAGTCGAATCTCCGCGACATCGAGTTCAACCTCTTCGAGGTGCTCGGGCGCGACAAGGTGTACGGCACCGGTCCGTTCGAGGAGATGGACGTCGAGACCGCCAAGAGCGTTCTGGAGGAGCTGACCCGCCTCTCCGAGAACGAGCTGGCCGAGTCCTTCGCCGACGCCGACCGCAACCCGCCGGTCTTCGACCCCGAGACGAACACCGCCCCGGTCCCGGCCAGCTTCAAGAAGTCCTACAAGGCCTTCATGGACTCCGAGTACTGGCGCCTCGGCCTGCCCGAGGAGATCGGCGGCACCACCTCCCCGCGCTCCCTGATCTGGGCCTACGCGGAGCTGATCCTCGGCGCGAACCCGGCCGTGTGGATGTACTCCTCCGGCCCGGCCTTCGCCGGCATCCTCTTCAACGAGGGCAACGAGGCGCAGAAGAAGGTCGCGCAGATCGCCGTCGAGCGCCAGTGGGGCTCCACCATGGTCCTCACCGAGCCGGACGCCGGCTCGGACGTCGGCGCCGGCCGCACCAAGGCGGTCCAGCAGGACGACGGCTCCTGGCACATCGAGGGCGTGAAGCGCTTCATCACCTCCGGTGAGCACGACATGGAGGAGAACATCCTCCACTACGTCCTCGCCCGCCCCGAGGGCCACGGCCCGGGCACCAAGGGCCTCTCGCTCTTCCTCGTGCCGAAGTACCACTTCGACTGGGAGACCGGCGAGCTGGGCGAGCGCAACGGCGTCTACGCCACCAACGTCGAGCACAAGATGGGCCTCAAGGCCTCCAACACGTGCGAGATGACCTTCGGCGACCAGCACCCCGCCAAGGGCTGGCTGATCGGCGACAAGCACGACGGCATCCGCCAGATGTTCCTCATCATCGAGTTCGCCCGCATGATGGTCGGCACGAAGGCGATCTCCACCCTCTCCACGGGCTACCTCAACGCCCTGGAGTACGCCAAGGAGCGCGTCCAGGGCACCGACCTGGCGAACTTCATGGACAAGGCCGCGCCCAAGGTCACCATCACGCACCACCCCGACGTCCGCCGCTCGCTGATGACGCAGAAGGCGTACGCGGAGGGCATGCGCTCCCTCGTCCTCTACACGGCCGCCGTGCAGGACGCGATCCAGCTCAAGGAGGCCGCCGGCGAGGACGCGAAGGCCGAGGTCGGCCTGAACGACCTGCTGCTGCCGATCGTGAAGGGCTACGGCTCCGAGAAGGGCTACGAGCAGCTCGCGCAGTCGCTCCAGACCTTCGGCGGCTCGGGCTTCCTGCAGGAGTACCCGATCGAGCAGTACATCCGGGACGCCAAGATCGACACCCTCTACGAGGGCACCACGGCGATCCAGGGCCAGGACTTCTTCTTCCGCAAGATCGTCCGCGACCAGGGCGCGTCCCTGAACGCGCTGGCCGAGGAGATCAAGAAGTTCCTCGCGGTCGGCACCGGCGGCGAGGAGCTGGCCGGCGCCCGCGACGCGCTCGCCAAGGCGGCCGTGGACCTCGAGGGCATCGTCGGCGCGATGCTCACCGACCTCACCGCCACCGGCGAGGACGTCAAGAACATCTACAAGGTCGGCCTCAACACCACCCGCCTGCTGATGGCCTCCGGTGACGTCGTCGTCGGCTACCTGCTCCTCAAGGGTGCGGCCGTCGCCGCCGAGAAGCTGGCCGCCGGCGCCTCCGCCAAGGACCAGGCCTTCTACACGGGCAAGATCGCGGCCGCGAAGTTCTTCGCCGCCAACGTCCTGCCGGGCGTCAGCGCCGAGCGCGCCCTCGCCGAGGCCGTCGACGGCTCGCTGATGGACCTGGACGAGGCCGCGTTCTAGTACGCGCCCCCGTCCACTGACGAACGGCTCGCTCCCGGGGAGGGGAGTGGGCCGTTCCGTCTTTCGGGGCGCCGTTCTCGCATTCCGACGCCTGCGTAAGGTGAACCCATGACGAGCACTGCCCGCTTCGACCGCGGCCACACCGACGACCTCATGACCTTCCTGGCGGCGTCCCCGTCGCCGTACCACGCCGTGGCGAACGCCGCCGAGCGACTGGAGAAGGCAGGCTTCCGGCAGGTCGAGGAGACCGCGGCCTGGGACGCCTCCGCCGGCGGGAAGTACGTGATCCGCGGCGGCGCGCTCATCGCCTGGTACGTGCCCGAGGGCGCCGACGCCCACACCCCGTACCGGATCGTCGGCGCCCACACCGACTCCCCCAACCTGCGGGTCAAGCCGCAGCCCGACATGGGCGCGCAGGGCTGGCGGCAGGTGGCCGTCGAGACGTACGGCGGAACGCTGCTCAACACCTGGCTCGACCGCGACCTCGGCCTCGCCGGCCGCCTCACCCTCCGCGACGGCAGCCACCACCTGGTGAACGTGGACCGTCCCGTGCTGCGCGTCCCGCAGCTCGCCATCCACCTCGACCGCCAGGCCAACGACGGCCTCAAGCTCGACCGGCAGCGCCACATGCAGCCCATCTGGGGCCTCGGAGAGGTCCACGAGGGCGACCTGATCTCCTTCGTGGCCCAGGAAGCCGGCGTCGACGCCGAGGACGTGGCCGGCTGGGACCTGATGGTCCACTCCGTCGAGGCCCCCGCCTACCTCGGCCGCGACCGCGAACTCGTCGCCGGCCCCCGCATGGACAACCTGCTCTCCGTCCACGCGGGCGTGGCCGCCCTCGCCGCCGTGTCCACGCAGCCCGACCTCGCGTACATCCCGGTCCTCGCCGCCTTCGACCACGAGGAGAACGGCTCCGAGTCCGACACCGGCGCCCAGGGCCCGCTGCTCGGCTCGGTCCT
The DNA here is from genome assembly GCF_042264065.1 of Streptomyces sp. NPDC056222. Lineage (NCBI taxonomy): Bacteria > Bacillati > Actinomycetota > Actinomycetes > Kitasatosporales > Streptomycetaceae > Streptomyces > Streptomyces sp. NPDC056222. Next base: position 29,800 of record NZ_JBHJTL010000022.1, read on the forward strand.
GGAGCGCTCCGTCTTCGCACGCGGCGGCGCGTACGAGGACAAGGCCCGCGCCTTCGCCGGCACCGTCTGTCTCTCCTCCGACACCGGCCACGCCGTCCACCCCAACTACGCGGAGCGCCACGACCCGACGCACCACCCGCGCGCCAACGGCGGCCCGATCCTCAAGGTGAACGTCAACCAGCGCTACGCCACCGACGGCAGCGGCCGCGCCGTGTTCGCCGCGGCCTGCGAGAAGGCCGACGTGCCGTGGCAGACGTTCGTGTCGAACAACGAGATGCCGTGCGGCACGACGATCGGCCCCATCACCGCCGCCCGCCACGGCATCACGACCGTCGACATCGGCGTCGCGATCCTCTCCATGCACAGCGCCCGCGAACTGTGCGGCGCGAAGGACCCGTACCTGCTCGCGAACGCGCTCGTGGCCTTCCTGGAGGGATAGTCACTTCCGGCCCGGGTACCCGATCCTGACTACCCCACTAGGAGGCGGGATTCATGGGCCTGGGAGGCTGCATCATCCTCATCGCCGTGGGCGCGATCCTCACGTTCGCCACGGACTGGGAGCTCGACGGCGTCAACCTCGACCTGATGGGACTGATCATGATGGCGGTCGGTCTCATCGGCTTGGCCACCTTCACCAGCATCGCCCGGCGCCGACGGGTCGTCGTGCCGCCGACAGCTCCCACGGTCGTGGACGAGGACCGGCGCGACGGCGGCTACTGACAGCCCGCGCCCACGCCCCGGGGCGTCCGGCGAAACATCCGGGAAAGGCCGCTCCTGACACCGTCCACCTCATGGATCGTCACGAAGGCCCTCCCCGGGGGAAGTTCATCGCCTGCGTCGCCACGGCCGTGCTGATCGGCACGGCCGTGGCGGGCTACGGCATCGCCACGTACAACGAACGCCCGCCCTGGGGCACGGACATCGCCTACGAGGGCGGCTATCTCCAGGCGGTCCGGATCCGGAAGGCCGACCTGGACGGGGAGCGGACCCGGGCGCTGCTGGCCGGCGAGTGCGGGGCCATGGAGCGCCGAGGAATGGGCGGCGACCGTGCCGTCCACGACCCCGGGGCATGGGTGGAAGGCTGCCTGGACGGGGCGGCGGGTCGCCCATCCAAGAACCAGGGATTCGTACGCTAGGACCACCGCGCCGGGCCTGCGGGCGGCTGGGACCTGTCGGGGCCGTGGACGGCCGGGGGCCGTCGGGGCCGTGGACGGCCGGGGGCCGTCGGGGCCGTGGACGGCCGGGGGCCGTCGGGGCCGTGGACGGCCGGGGGCCGTCGGGCCCGCGGACGCCAGGGGCCGGTCGGACCCGTGGACGCCAGGGACGGGCCGGAGCCCAGTCGGACCCGTGGACGGCCGGGACCCGTGCACGCCTGGGGGCCGTCAGGCCCGTGCACGCCTTGGGGCGTCGGGCCCGTGGGCACCTGGGCCCGTCAGGCCCGCGGACGGCCGGGACCCGTGCACGCCTGGGGGCCGTCAGGCCCGTGCACGCCTTGGGGCGTCGGGCCCGGGGGCACCTGGGCCCGTCGGGCCCGCGGACGGCCGGGACCCGTCGGACCCGTGGACGGCCGGGGCCCGTGGACGCCTGGGGCCCGTCGAGCCCGTGGACGCCTGGGCCTGTCGGACACGACCGGGTCGTGGCCGACAGGCGGTGGCCTCGTCGGCGGGGGCGACGCGGCGTCGTCCTCTAGGCGTCCATTCCGGCGAGGATGAGCGGGAGCCGCTCGGCGCCCTTCGCCGTCACCTTCACCGGTACGCCCCAGTCCTGCTGGTGCACATGGCAGGCCGGGTACTCGTTGGCCGGGTCGTCGTCGCAGGACGCCGCCATCGCCGACACGTGCAGCACGCCGTCGGTGATCTCCGGGTTGAGGTCCAGCTCCCTGAAGAGGTCCGTACCCGTGCCCTCGCCCGCGAGCAGCAGCTCCGGCGGGGTCGAGGAGACCAGGAGCCGGGTCGAGGGGCCGTACCGCTCGTCCAGCTTCTGCCCCGTCGGCGCCTGGAAGACGACGTCGAGCCGGAGCCGGCCGGGCGCCACCTCGGTGGCCTCGCGCTGCGTGCGGTGGGCGACCGCCTCGACCTGGACGGCCTCCTCGGGCAGCCGCAGGCGGGTCAGCCGGTGCCGCGCCGACTCGACGACGACGATCTCGTCCCCGACGAGCACGGCGTCGCTCGGCTCGCGCAGATCGGTGGCGAGGGTCGTCACCTCGCCCGTCGCCGGGTCGAAGCGGCGCAGGGCGTGGTTGTACGTGTCGCTGACGGCGACCGAGCCGTCGGGAAGGGCGGTCACGCCCAGCGGGTGCTGGAGGAGCGCCTGGGCGGCGGCGCCGTCGCGGTGGCCGAAGTCGAAGAGGCCGGTGCCCACGGCGGAGTGGACGACGCCGTCGGTGTCGATCCAGCGCAGGGCGCTGGTCTCCGAGTCGGCGATCCACAGCCGGTCCTCGGTGGCGGCGAGCCCGGAGGGCTGCGCGAACCAGGCCTCCGCGGCCGGCCCGTCGACGAGCCCTTCGTTGGTCGTACCGGCGGCGACCCCGACCGTCCGCGTCGCGGGGTCGTAGGTCCACAGCTGGTGGACGCCGGCCATCGCGATCCACACCTTGCCCTGCCACCAGGCCACGTCCCACGGCGACGAGAGGTCGACCTCCAGGGCGGGCCCGGAGGTGGTCGACCCCTGCCACCACTGCTTCCCGGTGCCGGCGAGCAGCTCGATGGCACCGCTCTCGGGGTCGTACGAGCGCAGCGCGTGGTTCACGGTGTCGGCGACGACGACCGTGCCGTCGGGAAGCACGGTGAGCCCCTGCGGCTCGCGGAACTCGCCGTCCCCGATCCGCCGCACCACGGTCTCCCCGTCCGGCTCCAGCTCGACGAGCTGGTGGCGGGTGGTGTCGGAGACCAGGAAGTTCCCGGAAGGCAGCAGGACCGCCTTGCCGGGGAAGCGCAGATCGGTCGCCACGGGCTCCGGCGGTACGTACGGCCCGTCCCCACGCCGCAGCGTCCCCTTGGCCCCGTGCTCGGCCTCCAGCTCTTCGACGAGCGTCCGAATGGCGTTGGCGTGCCCCTCACCCGCGTGCTGGGCGACGACGTACCCCTCGGGATCGATGACGACGAGCGTCGGCCAGGCGCGTACGGCGTACTGCTTCCAGGTCGCGAGCTCGGGGTCGTCGAGGACGGGGTGGTGCACCTCGTACCGCTCGACGGCGTCGACGACGGCCTGGTGCTCGGCCTCGTGGACGAACTTGGGGGAGTGGACACCGATGATCACGAGGGTGTCGCGGTGCTTCTCCTCCAGCTCACGGAGCTCGTCGAGAACATGCAGGCAGTTGATGCAGCAAAACGTCCAGAAATCGACAACAACACACTTACCTCGCAGTTCGGCGAGGGTGAGATCCTTACCCCCGGTGTTCAGCCAGCCGCCCTTGCCGATCAGCTCGGGGGCACGGACACGGGCACGGCGGGTCGCGGGCGCGGGGGTGGGCGCCGGGGCGGCATCGTTCATGCTTCAAGCTTGCCATCCACGTATGAAGGCCGGATCACACGCGTCGTACGGCGGCACCCGGAACTGGAGAGCGAGGAGCCCGACGCCCCCTTCCGGCGCGCTGCTCAGCGCCACCGCCGAGCCCTCCACCCGCTCCTTCTCGCCTGCGTGAACCCGCACCCGACGGGGAAGCCCTGACGTCATGAAATACCTCGTAAGGGACAAAATCTTCGCCATCGGCGACGACTACTGGATCGAGGACGAGCGCGGGCGGCACGCCTTCCTCGTCGACGGCAAGGCGTTGCGGCTGCGCGACACCCTGGAGCTGAAGGATCCGCTCGGGCGGGTCCTGATCACCCTGCGGCAGAAGATGTTCAGCCTGCGGGACACGATGACCGTCGAGCGGGACGACCGCCCGCTCGCCACGATCCGCAGGAAGCGGCTCTCGCTGCTCCGCAACCACTTCCGGGTCACGATGGCCGAGGGCACCGAGCTCGACGTCAGCGGCCGGATCCTGGACCGGGAGTTCACCGTCGAGTACGACGGTGAACTCCTCGCCCACATCTCCCGGCAGTGGTTCCGCGTCCGGGACACCTACGCCGTGAACGTGGTCCGCGAGGACACCGACGCGGCGCTGCTGATCGCGGTCGCGGTGTGCGTGATCCGGATGGCGGAGCGGGAACGGGAGGGCTGACCCGGACGGCCCGGGATCTCACCCGTACTAGACCGCCTTCACCGCCACCTCCAGCGCCTGCTCCAGATCCGCCCACAGGTCGTCGACGTGCTCGATGCCGACCGACACCCGTACCGTCCCCGGGCCGATGCCCGCCGCTTCCAGGGCCGCCGCGTCCAGCTGGCGGTGCGAGGTGGAGGCCGGGTGCATCACCAGGGTCTTCACATCGCCGAGCGAGGGGCTCAGCGAGGCCACCCGTACCGCCCCGACGAAGGCGCGGCCCGCCTCCCGGCCGCCCGCGAGGTCGAAGGAGATCACTCCACCGCCGCCCTTCGGCAGCAGCCGCCGGGCGACGGCCTCGTCGGGGTGTCCGGCGAGCGCCGGATGGAGCGCCGCCGAGACCGCGGGGTGCGCGGCGAGCCGGCCGGCCAGGTCGAGGGCGCTCGCGCACTGCCGCTCGATCCGCAGCGGCAGCGTCTGCAGGCCGCGCAGGGTCAGCCAGGCGGCGAAGGGGTCGGTCGACGCGCCCAGCTCGACCGCGTAGTGACGGACCCGGCCGTACAGCTCGGCGTCCTTGAAGACCGCGATGCCGCCGAGGACGTCCGCGTGCCCGGCGAGGTACTTGGTCGCGGAGTGGATGACGATGTCCGCGCCGTGCTCGATCGGCCGGAACAGCAGCGGCGAGGCGAAGGTGTTGTCCACGGCGCTCGGCACGCCGGCCTCGGCGGCGACGGCGATCAGGGCGGGCAGGTCACCGACGCGGGTGGTCGGGTTGGCGATGGTCTCCAGGTACAGCAGCCGCGTCTCGGGACGCAGGGCGCGGCGTACCTCCTCCGGGTCCGTCCCGGAGACGTAGGTGACCTCGACGCCCCAGCGTTCGGCGAGGTCGGTGAGGACCGCGTACGTACCGCCGTAGAGGCAGCGCTGGGCGACGACATGGCCGCCGGCGGAAAGCAGGGCGAGCAGGACGCCGTTGATGGCGCCCATGCCGGAGGCGTACGAGAGCCCGGCCGCCCCGCCCTCCAGGCGGGCGACGGCGTCCTCGAGCGCGCGGACGGTGGGGTTGCCGAAGCGGTTGTAGAGGAAGGTGCCGGGCGTGTGGAAGGCGTCCGCCATCGCGTCGGCGGTGTCGAAGGAGAAGATGTGCCCCTGGTACAGGGGGACGCTCATCGGTCTGCTGCCGGTCATGTCCGGGTGCGGCGGGTGGACGGCGAGGGTCTCGGGACGGAGGGCTCCGGTGTCGTCGCTCATGGCGCCAGTGAAGCGGGACGGAGCCCGCGGGCCCAGAACCAATCCCGCCGGATTGGTCCGCCGCCCCTGCCACACACTCGCCCAGTGGACACCCCGTCAGCCCGCCGAGCCGTCAGGGGCTTTGGCCTGGCTGGTGTTCTTCGCCCGTCGGCCCCGGTGACCCCGTCAGGCGCCTTGGCCCGTCGGCCCCCGTCAATCCCCCGGGGTGGATCAGCGCCCCGGCCTCGCCACGCCCAGTACCCGGTCCTTCAGTGCCGGGAACTGTTCCCTCGTCGCCGTCACCTTCGCCGGGTCGAGCTCGACGCGCAGGATCTCCTCGTCCGGGCCCGCCTCCGCGAGGACCTCGCCCCACGGGTCCACCACGATCGAGTGCCCCGCCTGCTCCACGCCCGCGTGCGTGCCCGCCGTGCCGCAGGCCAGCATGAACGCCTGGTTCTCCACGGCCCTCGCCTGCGCGAGCAGCGTCCAGTGGGCGCGGCGGCGGGCCGGCCAGCCCGCCGGGACGACGAACGCCTGCGCGCCCGCGTCGACCAGCCCGCGGAACAGCTCGGGGAAGCGGAGGTCGTAGCAGGTGCCGACGCCGACCGTGAGCGCCGGCAGCGCGACCGTCACCAGTTCGTCCCCCGCCGCCATCATCACGGCCTCGCCCTTGTCGAAGCCGAAACGGTGGATCTTGCGGTAGCTCGCGGCGAGCTCACCCTCCGGAGTGAAGACCAGCGACGTGTTGAAAAGCGCTCCGCCGACCGCCTCGACGATCGATCCGGCGTGCAGCCAGACCGACGCGTCCCGGGCCGCCGCCGCCATCGCCTCGTACGTCGGACCGTTCAGCGGCTCGGACTCCGCCGCGAAGGACTCGTACGCGAACGCCCCCATCGGCCACAGCTCCGGCAGAACCACGAGGTCCGCCGCGCCGCGCTCCTCCCGTACGAGACCGGCCACCCGCGCTCGGCGAGCTTCGACCGATTCGTCCGGGTCTACTGCGATCTGGATCAGCGAGGCGCGCACACTACCACCGTCCTGGCATTCGAGCCGTCAACACGGGCCTACGATCGTCACACGAAAGCACTGCCGGGGTGCCTTCGGGCAGCGTAACTTAGCGTCCGAGCCTCCCACGCAGTCTTGTTTTCAGCCCGCGCACCGCAGAACCGCCGAGGGGTCCCGTGACCGTCCATCCCAGCCTTCAGACCTACGCCGACGCCTGGACCCACTCCATCGAAGCGATATCCGAGCTGGTTCAGCCGCTCGTGGAAGGCGAATGGAACCGCGCGACACCGTGCCCGGGCTGGTCGGTGCGCGACATCGTGTCCCATGTGATCGGCATGGAGTGCGAGATGCTCGGGGACCCGCGCCCCATCCACTCGCTGCCCCGCGACCTCTACCACGTGCGCAGTGAGTTCGCCCGCTACATGGAGATGCAGGTCGATGTGCGGCGGCACCACACCGGCCCCGAGATGACCTCGGAGCTGGAGTACATCCTGATCCGCCGCGCGCGCCAGCTGCGCAACGAGAGCCGGCAGCCCGACCATCTGATCCGCGCGCCGCTCGGCGCCGAGCAGACGCTGGAACTGGGCTACCGGATGCGCGCGTTCGACGTCTGGGTGCACGAGCAGGACCTGCGCACCACGCTCGGCCGGCCGGGCAACCTGGACTCCCCCGCCGCCCATGTCGCCCGTGACGTCCTCCTGGAGGCGCTGCCGAAGGTGGTCGCCAAGGACGCGGGCGCTCCGACGAGTTCGGCGGTCGTCTTCGACGTGCACGGACCGGTCGAGTTCCTGCGGACGGTACGGGTGGACGCGGACGGCCGCGGGACGATAGACGGTGCGCCCTCCCTGGGGCCGCTCGTGACACTGGCGCTGGGCTGGGAGACGTACGTCCGCCTGGCCTGCGGCCGCGTCCGGCCGGCCGATGTGGCCGACCGGATCAAGGCCGAGGGCGACCTCGACCTGGCGCAGGCGATCCTGGACAACTTCACGGTGACGCCGCGGTAGCACCGGGGCGCCGCGGTCCACGGCTACGGCCGGCCCCGGTCGGGCGCGACGGCCGCTACGCCGGTACGTGCACGGCCTCGACGCGGCTGGCGACGAGGCGTTCCTTCTCCCGGCGGGCCGAACGGCTCTTCAGGCGCAGGATCTGGACGACGCCCAACGCCTGCAGCGCGAAGACGGAGGAGAAGGCGATCCGGTAGTTGTCGCCGGTCGCGTCGAGGAGGACGCCGACCGCGAGAAGCGTCGTCATCGAGGCGGTGAAACCACCCATGTTGACGATTCCCGATGCCGTTCCCTGACGCTCCGGCGGATTGGCCGGGCGGGCGAAGTCGAAGCCGATCATCGAGGCGGGCCCGCAGGCGCCGAGGACCGCGCAGAGGGTGATCAGCAGCCACATCGGGGCCGCGTCGCCGGGGTACGCGAGGGTGGCGGCCCACAGCAGCGCGGTCGACACGACCGTGCCGAGGGCGAGCGGGGCCCTGGCCGCGTGGTGCCGGGCGATGATCTGCCCGTACGCGAGCCCCACCACCATGTTCGAGAGCACGACGAGCGTCAGCAGCTCGCCGGCGACCCCCCGGGACAGGCCCTGGTCCTCGACCAGGAACGGCAGGCCCCACAGCAGCAGGAACACCATGGCGGGGAACTGGGTGGTGAAGTGCACCCACATGCCCAGCCGGGTGCCGGGCTCCCGCCAGGACTCGGCGATCTGGCGGCGGACGAACGCTGCGCCGGTGTGCGCGGCGGGCGGGGGCTCGTGACCCTCGGGATGGTCCTTGAGGAAGAGCAGCAGCAGGACGAGGACGATCACGCCCGCGATCGAGCTGCCGACGAAGGTCGTCGTCCAGCCCATGCCGTGCAGGGCGCGGGCGATGACGATGGTGGAGACCAGATTGCCCGCCATGCCGAACAGCGCGGCGACCTGGCCGATGAGCGGGCCGCGCCGGGCGGGGAACCAGCGGCTGCCGAGCCGCAGCACGCTGATGAACGTCATGGCGTCACCGCAGCCGAGCAGTGCGCGGGAGGCGAGTGCCATGCCGTACGAGGGGGAGAGCGCGAAGCCCAGCTGCCCGACGGTGAAGAGCACCACGCCGAGCGTCAGGACCTTCTTGGTGCCGAGCCGGTCGACCATGAGGCCGACGGGTATCTGCATCCCGGCGTAGACGAGGAGCTGGAGGATGGAGAAGGTGGAGAGCGCGGAGGCGTTGACGTCGAAGCGGTCGGCGGCGTCGAGACCGGCGACGCCGAGCGACGTACGGAAGATGACGGCGACGAAGTAGACGGCGACGCCGACGCCCCAGACGAGGGCGGCGCGCCTGCCGCCGGGAGGGTCACCGGGCAGGGTGACGGCCGATCCGAAGCCTCGTCCGCTCACCGTTCCTCACCCCGGACCAGGACCTTGACCCAGCTCAGGTGCTGTCGGACGCAGTGCGCCGCGCCCTCGACGTCACCCGCGCGGATCCGCTCCAGGATCTCGGCGTGCTCGGTGATGTTCTTGGTGATGCGGTCGGGCTGGGACTGCATCACGGCCACGCCCATCCGCAGCTGGCGGTCGCGCAGCTGGTCGTAGAGGCGGGCGAGGATCTGGTTGCCGGCGTGCTTGACGATCTCGGCGTGGAAGCAGCGGTCGGTGACGGCGACCTCGGCGAGGTCCCCCGCCTCGGCCCGCAGCTTCTGCTCCTCCAGGAGCTCTTCCAGCCGCGCGATCAGTGCGGCCGGCGCGGGCACGGCACGGCGGACGGCGAACTCCTCGACGAGCAGCCGGGTCTCGACGACATCGGCGATCTCCTGCGCGGAGACGGCGAGGACCAGGGCGCCCTTCTTGGGGTAGAGCTTGAGCAGCCCTTCCATCTCCAGCTTGAGCAGCGCCTCCCGTACGGGGGTGCGGGAGACCCCCACGGCCTGGGCGAGTTCGCCCTCGGTGAGGAGCGTGCCTCCCTCGTACCGACGCTCGAGGACGGCCTGCTTGACGTGCATGTAGACACGGTCGGCTGCTGGGGGTGCGGATGGCATGCGCACAGCTTAGATACAACAGGGGTGCAACAGGCAGCCCCGTCCGCGATACGGACGGGGCGGGGTTCTAGTGGGCCGGATCGGCGTCGTAGGCCTGGCGGGCCTCGTCGACCTTGTCCAGGTTGTCGGCTGCCCATTCGGCCAGGTGGGCGAAGAGCGGGGCGAGGCTGCGGCCGAGTTCGCTGATCTCGTACTCCACCCGGGGCGGCACCTCCGGGTGGTACGTCCGGACGACCAGGCCGTCGCGCTCCAGCTGACGCAGCCGCTGAGTCAGCACCTTGGGCGTGATCCTGCCGATCGCCCGCTCCAGCTCCACGAACCGTTGCCGGCCACGGGCGTTGAGGGTCCACAGGATCGGCGTGGTCCATCGGCTGAAGACGATGTCCACCACGGGAGCGACCGGGCAGGCGAGCTCCGGGTCGGTGTCCGCCGAAGCCGTCCGCATCGTCTCGGTAGCCATGCGCGCCCCCTCGGGCATAGTCGCTTTCCTCTAGGTACCTACTATACCGAGGCTGTTAGCGTCCTCGACGTCAACCAAGTGGAACGACAGGGGAGTTCACGATGATCGTTGTGACGGGGGCGACGGGTAACGTCGGCCGATCGCTCGTACGGGTACTCGCGGCGGCCGGCGAACAGGTGACCGCGACGTCCCGGGGGATCTCGGAGACGGATGTGCCGCCGAACGTCCGGCATGTGCGGTCGGATCTGATCGAGGCGGAGAGCCTGCGGCCCGTCTTCGACGGCGCCGACGCGCTGTTCCTGCAGAGCGGCGGCCCCAGCGCGCATCAGCTCCATCCGCACGCCATCCTCGACGCCGCGAAAGCCGGCGGCATCCGACGGGTCGTCCTGCTGTCCTCCCAGGGCGTCGCGACACGGCCGGAGTCGGCCTCCCACGGGGACACGGGACGCGCCATCGAGGACGCCGTCCGGGCGTCCGGCCTGGAGTGGACGGTCCTGCGGCCCGGTGGCTTCGCCTCCAACGCCTTCGCCTGGGTCGAGTCGGTCCGTACCCGCAGGGAGATCGCCGCACCCTTCGCGGACACCGGCCTGCCGGTCATCGACCCGGACGACATCGCCGAGGTCGGTGCCGCGGCCCTACGGGAGGACGGCCATGACGGGCAGATCTACGAGCTGACCGGTCCCGCCCTCAGCACGCCCCGGGAACGGGCCGAGGCGATCTCGATCGCCCTCGGCGAGCCCGTCCGGTTCGTGGAGCAGAACCGGGAGGAGGCCCGGGCGCAGATGCTGCACTTCATGCCCGAGCCCGTGGTCGAGACGACGCTGACCATCCTCGGCGAGCCCAACCCCGCCGAGCAGCGCGTCAGCCCGCACGTCGAACAGGTGCTGGGCCGTACGCCGCGAACCTTCGCCGCTTGGGCGCAGCGCTACGTCGCCGCGTTCCGGTAGCTCTCGCCCAGGGAAGCCAAACGCCCGACCGGCAGGCCGGTCGGGCGTTTCACGTGAAACAGCGCAGTGTGCGCGGTCCGTTACGACCAGGTGATGAGTCGCTTCGGCTGCTCCAGGATCGCGGCGATGTCCGCCAGGAACTTGGAGCCGAGCTCGCCGTCGACCAGACGGTGGTCGAACGACAGGGCCAGCGTGGTGACCTGACGCGGCTTCACCTTGCCCTTGTGGACCCAGGGCTGGAGCTTGATCGCACCGACCGCGAGGATCGCGGACTCGCCCGGGTTGAGGATGGGCGTACCGGTGTCGACGCCGAAGACGCCGACGTTGGTGATGGTGAAGGTGCCGCCCTGCATCGCCGCCGGGGTGGTCTTGCCCTCGCGGGCGGTGGCGACCAGCTCGCTCAGGGACTTCGACAGCTCCGGGAGGGTCTGGGCGTGCGCGTCCTTGATGTTCGGCACGATCAGACCGCGCGGGGTGGCCGCGGCGATGCCCAGGTTGACGTAGTGCTTGAGCACGATCTCCTGGTTCGCCTCGTCCCAGGCCGCGTTGATGTCCGGGTTCCGCTTGGCGGCGACCAGGACGGCCTTGGCGATGAGGAGGAGCGGGTTGACCCGCAGGCCCGCCATGTCCTTGTCGGACTTGAGCTCCTCGACCAGCTTCATCGTGCGCGTGATGTCGAAGGTGACGAACTCGGTGACGTGCGGCGCGGTGAAGGCCGAGCCGACCATCGCCGCCGCCGTGGCCTTCCGTACGCCCTTGATGGGGATACGGGTCTCCCGGGCGTCCGCCGACACGGCGGGAGCCGGGACGGCGGCGGGGGCGGAGACGGGCGCGGGCGCCTCGACCACGGGGGCCGGGGCCTCGACCGCCGGAGCGGCGGCCGCGTGGACGTCCTCGCGGGTGATGATCCCGTCCGGACCGGTCGGGACGACCGTGGTGAGGTCGACGCCGAGGTCCTTGGCGAGCTTGCGCACCGGCGGCTTGGCCAGCGGCCGGGCGGCGGTGGCGACACCGCCGTGCCCGTTGAGCTCGCCCTGGATCGCGGCGGCGGCCTGCTCGGGCACCGCGGCGGCGGCCGCCGTGGCTCCCTTGCGCGGGCGGCGCTTGGTGGAGGTCGCGGCGACGCCGTAACCGACGAGGACCGGCTGGCGGCCCTGCGGCTCGGGCTCCTCCGCCGCGGGGGCGGGTGCTGCGGGCGCCGGAGGGGCGGCGGGCGCGGCCGGGGGCTCCGCCGGAGCGTCCCCGCCCACGTTCACCGAGATGATCACCTGGCCGACGTCGACCGTCGTCCCCTCGGGGAAGAGCAGCTCGTGGACCACTCCGTCGAAGGGGCTCGGCAGCTCGACGGCCGCCTTCGCCGTCTCGACCTCGCAGACGACCTGACCGTCGGCGACCGTGTCACCGGGCTGGACGTACCACTTGAGGATCTCGGCCTCGGTGAGGCCCTCGCCCACGTCGGGCATCTTGAATTCGCGGATCGTCACGATGCTCTCCTCAGTACGCCAGCGAGCGGTCGACGGCGTCGAGCACGCGGTCCAGGCCCGGCAGGTACTCCTCCTCCAGGCGCGCCGGCGGATACGGCGCGTGGTAGCCGCCGACCCGCAGGACGGGGGCCTCCAGGTGGTAGAAGCAGCGCTCGGTGATCCGGGCGGCGATCTCCGCGCCGGAGCCGAAGAACACCGGGGCCTCGTGGACCACGACCAGGCGGCGGGTCTTCTCGACCGAGCTCTGGATGGTGTCGAAGTCGAGCGGGGAGATCGAGCGCAGGTCCAGGACCTCCACCGACTTGCCCTCCTCGGCGGCGGCGGCGGCCACCTCCAGGCAGGTCTTCACCATCGGGCCGTACGCGGCGAGCGTGAGGTCGCTGCCCTCCAGGGCCACGCGCGCCTTGTGCAGCTCGCCCGGGATGGCCTCGGTGTTGACCTCGCCCTTGTCCCAGTAGCGGCGCTTGGGCTCGAAGAAGATGACCGGGTCGTCGCTCTGGATCGCCTGCTGGAGCATCCAGTAGGCGTCGGAGGAGTTCGCCGGGGTGACCACCTTCAGGCCCGCGACGTGCGCGAAGAGCGTCTCGGGGGACTCGGAGTGGTGCTCGACGGCGCCGATGCCACCGCCGTACGGGATGCGGATGACGATCGGCATCTTCACCGTGCCGAGCGAACGGGCCCGCATCTTCGCCAGCTGGGACACGATCTGGTCGTACGCCGGGAAGACGAAGCCGTCGAACTGGATCTCCACGACCGGCCGGTAGCCGCGCAGCGCGAGACCGATCGCGGTGCCGACGATGCCGGACTCGGCCAGCGGGGTGTCGATGACCCGGTCCTCGCCGAAGTCCTTCTGCAGTCCGTCGGTGATCCGGAAGACACCGCCGAGCTTGCCGACGTCCAGGCCCATGACGAGGACCTTGGGGTCGGTCTCCAGGGCCTTGCGCAGCGACTCGTTGAGCGCCTTCGCAAGGGGAAGCTTCTGAACAGCCATGATTACTCGGCCTCTCCGCCCTCGAAGGACGCCTGGTAGGCGGCGAACTGCGCGCGCTCCTCGTCGACGAGCGCGTGCCCGTCCGCGTACACGTTGTCGAAGATCGCCATGTGCTCCGGGACGGGCATGGCGCGGACGACCTCGCGGACGTGCTTGCCGAGCGCCTCGCTCTCGCTCTCCAGCTCCTCGAAGAAGGCCGCGTCGGCGTGGCCCTCGTTCTCCATGTACGTCTTGAGGCGCTGGATCGGGTCCTTGGCCTCCCACTCCTCGCGCTCCGCGTCCCGGCGGTAGCGGGTCGGGTCGTCGGAGGTGGTGTGGGCGGCCATCCGGTAGGTGTACGCCTCGATGAGCGTCGGGCCCTCGCCGCGGCGGGCGCGCTCCAGCGCGGACCGGGTCACGGCCAGGCACGCGAGGACGTCGTTGCCGTCGACGCGGACGCCGGGGAAGCCGAAGCCCTGCGCGCGCTGGTAGAGCGGGACGCGGGTCTGCTTCTCGATGGGCTCGGAGATGGCCCACTGGTTGTTCTGGCAGAAGAACACGACCGGGGCGTTGTAGACCGCGGAGAAGACGAACGACTCGTTGACGTCGCCCTGGCTGGACGCGCCGTCGCCGAAGTACGCGATCACGGCGGAGTCCGCGCCGTCCCTGGTGATGCCCATGGCGTAGCCGGTGGCGTGCAGGGTCTGCGAGCCGAGGACGATCGTGTACAGATGGAAATTGTTGGTGTTGGGGTCCCAGCCACCGTTGTTCACACCTCGGAACATGCCGAGCAGGTTGGTGGGGTCGACCCCGCGGCACCATGCGACGGCGTGCTCACGGTAAGTGGGGAACACGTAGTCGTCGTCGCGCAGGGCGCGGCCGGAGCCGATCTGGGCGGCCTCCTGGCCGAGCAGCGAGGCCCACAGGCCCAGCTCGCCCTGGCGCTGCAGGGCGGTGGCCTCGGCATCGAAGCGGCGGCTGAGGACCATGTCCCGGTAGAGGCCGCGCAGCTCGTCGGCGCTCAGGTCGATGTCGTAGTCGGGGTGCTGGACTCGCTCCCCTTCGGGCGTCAGCAGCTGAACGAGCTCGGGCTCGGTGGCCTGGCTCTTCTTGACGCTCGCGCTAGCGGTGCGCTTGGTGCCGCTGCTGCGTCGCGTCGTCTTGCGCGCGGCAGTGCTTTCCACGGTCACGTGCGTGCTCCTCCGTCGGTCCGGCCCCCGGGGTTGCCGGGTAGGCCAGTGCGGCTCGCCTTGTCCGTGCCCGCGCACGGGGTGGGTGCGACTCGGCCGGGGTCGGGCGTGACAGGTGCCCCGGCGAGCGCCCTGTCATAGGCACGTTACCCAGTGCGTCGCATTCCTGCGAAACCCCATTTGACCTGCGATTTTGCTTGGATTTCCAAGTAAATCGAGAAACGCGGGAACGCAGCTGGTCAGCGCACTGCCAACAGCCTCGCAGGCCGCCGGAACACCGGCACGTTATCCCGGGCACCCCGGGCGCGGGAAGAGCCAATATGTGAGACTGGCTGCGTGCGCGAAGATGGAAAAATCCGGGTATTTCTGTTGGACGACCACGAAGTCGTCCGGCGCGGCGTCCACGAGCTGCTCTCCGTGGAGGACGACATCGACGTGGTCGGCGAGGCCGGTACGGCGGCGGATGCGCTGGTCAGGATCCCTGCGACCCGCCCCGACGTGGCCGTGCTCGACGTCCGGCTTCCGGACGGCAGCGGTGTCGAGGTCTGTCGCGAGGTCCGTTCGCAGAACGAGAACATCAAGTGCCTGATGCTGACCTCGTACGCCGACGACGAGGCACTTTTCGACGCGATCATGGCCGGGGCCTCGGGATATGTCCTCAAGGCCATCCGCGGCAATGAACTGCTGTCGGCCGTGCGGGACGTGGCGGCCGGCAAATCCCTGCTGGACCCGGTCGCGACCGCCCGCGTCCTGGAACGGCTACGCGACGGAAACAATCCGAAGGGTGACGACAAGCTCGCCAACCTGACGGATCAGGAGCGCAAGATCCTGGACCTGATCGGCGAGGGTCTGACCAACCGGGCCATCGGCGAGCGGCTCCACCTGGCGGAGAAGACCATCAAGAACTACGTTTCCAGCCTGCTGTCGAAGCTGGGTATGGAGCGGCGCTCGCAGGCCGCGGCCTACGTCGCCAGGCTGCAGGCGGAGCGCCACTGACACCCACCCGCCGACCCGGGTCACCCGGACGGACCGGCCCGGACCGGCGGTGGGGATTCGGGACTTACGTCCCGGCCCGACCGGGGCGGGGGCCCCTGTTCCCGCACGGTGGCGGTGGCGGAGAGTGGAAGCCATGTCCACCGACGAGATTCGCGCCATCGAGCTGCTGAACGGCGTGTCGTACGGCCGGGTGGCGACGAGTATGCGCGCGATGCCGTTCGTCGCACCCGCCCGGCACATCGTGGACGACGGCGGTGTCCTGCTCCGGATGCACCGGGGCCTCGGCTACCACCGGGCCTGCGCCGGCAGCGTCGTCGCCTACGGCGCGGACAACTTCAACTCGGGTGCCGAGAACCTGTGGTCCGTGCAGTTCACCGGCACCGCAGAGGTCGTCGAGCCGACCGAGGAGCAGCTGGCGGCCTTCGGCGCCGCACCCCAGGTCGTGGACGGCGAACCCTTCGAGCCGGTCTACATGCGCATCGAGCCCCAGTTCGTGACCCTGCACGAACTGGACTACACCATGGAGCGACATCTCCACCACGTAGCGTGATCTAACATCTGGGGAGTGCCGCGCTCATCTGAAACGCTCACTCCGCCCGTCGGCGCCCTGCTGCGCCGCTACCACGAGGCCGGTGAGCCGCTCTCCTGCGAACCCGTCACCCAGGGCCTCCTCAACCGCGGCTACCGCCTCGCCACCACCCGGGGCGCCTACTTCCTCAAGCAGCACCTCGACGCCCCCACCGCCGACCGGGACACCATCAGCCGCCAGCACCGCGCCACTCAGCGCCTGCACGCCCTCGGGCTTCCCGTCGCCCCGCCGCTCGCCGACTCCGCCGGCCGCACCGTCGCCGTCATCGGCGGCCGCTGCTACGCCCTCCACCCCTGGATCGACGGCCGCCATCGCGACGGCGCCCAGCTCTCCACCGGCGGATCGAGGCGCCTGGGAGCGCTCCTCGGGCACGTCCACACCTGCCTGGAGCAGGTGATGGAGTCCCCGCCGCCCGGCGCGGAGCACGAGAGCGCCCGCCCCGAGGACACCTTCCGGCTCATCGACGAACTGCTCCGGCTCTCCCGCGCCCGCCACCCCCGCACCGGCTTCGACGCGCTCGCCGAGCACCGGCTGCTCGAGCGCCGCGTGCTCCTCGCCGAGCACGCCCACCGCCGTCCCCCGGCCGCCGCGGCGGCCGGCTGGGTGCACGGCGACTTCCACCCGCTGAACCTGCTCTACCGGGGCGCGGAGCCGGCCGCGATCGTCGACTGGGACCGCCTGGGCGTCCAGCCACGGGCGGAGGAGGCGGTCAGGGCCGCCGCCATCTTCTTCGTACGGCCGGCGGGCGAGCTGGCCCTGGAGAAGGTGCGGGCGTACGCGCGGGCCTACCGGCGGGCGGCCGGCGCGGACGGGGCGGAACTGGCGTCCGCGGTGCACCGCGTGTGGTGGGAACGGCTCAACGACTTCTGGATACTGCGCTGGCGCTACCAGCTCCACGACCGAAGGGCCGACCCGCAGTTTCCTGCGGCGTCGGCCCTGGCGGTGTGGTGGACCCGCGAGTACGAGGCGGTACGCGACGCGTTCACGGGGTGAGTCTCACCAAACGGGTCAGGTGCCCGCGGTCGTACCGAGTGTCGTGCCCTGCGACGTGCCCGTGTTGGTGTTGCCCTGCGACGTGCCCGTGTTCGTATTGCCCTGCGACGTACCCGAGTTGGTGCTGCCGTCCGTGGTGCCCTCGGTGGTCCCCTCGGTGGTGCCCTCCGTGGTCCCCTCGGTGGTGCCCTCCGTCGTGCCCTCGGTGTCCGTGCCCCCGTCGGTCGTGCCCGTGGGCTCCGTCGACGGTTCGCCCGTCGGCGTGGCCGGCGTCGACGGCTTGTACGAGGGCTTGTAGGACGGCGTCCAGGGCTGCTGGTTGCCGCCCGTGGAGGTGTCCGGCTCCTCGGTCTCCTGCGTCGGCGTCTCCTGCGAAGGCGTCGACGGTTCCTGGGACGTGGACGGCGAGTCGGTGACGGCCGGCGGCTTGTTCGTACCGCCGCCCTTCTCACCGGCCTTGTCGAGCGCGTACACGACACCGGCCACGATCGCGATCATCGCGAGCGCCACGAAGAGCAGTACCTTGCCCCGACCGCTCTTGCCGCCGCCCTGGTGCCCGTAGCCGTCCTGCCCGTAGCCACCGTGGCCGCCGCCGTCGTATCCGCCGTCGTCCGGGTTCATCGGCGGCAGGATCGGGCGCTGCGACGTCTCGTGGTGCATCGGGTGCCCCATCGCGGTCGTCGCCGCGACGCCGCCGACCGGCGTGTGGCCGCCCTCGTGCACCTCCACCGGGCCCGTGTTCCACGTGCCGGTGTGACCGCCCGCCTGCTGGAGCATCTGCAGGCCGTACTGGATCAGCCCGCGCATCTCCTCGGCGCTCTGGAACCGGTCGTCCGGGTCCTTCGCGAGCGACCGCATCACGAGTCCGTCGAGCTCCGGCGGCGCCCCGTGGGCGACCTCGGACGGCGGGATCGGCGCGTCCTGCACGTGCTGGTAGACCACCGACAACGGTGTCTCGCCGGTGAAGGGAGGCCGCAGAGCGAGGAGTTCGTAGAGCAGACAGCCCGTGGCGTACAGGTCGGACCTGTGGTCCACGGCCTTTCCGAGCGCCTGTTCGGGGGAGAGGTACTGCGGCGTGCCCATGACCATGCCGGTCTGGGTCATCGTCGACTGCGCGCCGTGCAGGGCGCGCGCGATGCCGAAGTCCATGACCTTCACGGCGCCGGTGTGCGTGATGATGACGTTCGCGGGCTTGATGTCCCGGTGCACGATGCCGTGCTGGTGCGAGTACGCGAGCGCCTCGAG
Organism: Streptomyces sp. NPDC056222; assembly: GCF_042264065.1. Taxonomy (NCBI): domain Bacteria; kingdom Bacillati; phylum Actinomycetota; class Actinomycetes; order Kitasatosporales; family Streptomycetaceae; genus Streptomyces; species Streptomyces sp. NPDC056222. The sequence goes on from NZ_JBHJTL010000022.1 coordinate 48,064, forward strand.
CACGCCGGAGACGATGATCAGGGCCTGCTCGGGACCCGGCGCCTCGGCGCTGATCAGCAGGTCGCGGATGGTGCGGCCCTCGACCAGCTCCATCACGATGTACGGCACGGAGTGGTTGTTTACGACGTCCTCGCCGGAGTCGTACACCGCCACGATCGCATGGTGGTTGAGCCCGGCGACCGACTGCGCCTCACGGGTGAAGCGGGCCTTGGAGACCGGGTCCTCGGCGAGGTCGGAGCGGAGCAGCTTCACGGCGACCGTGCGGCCCAGGCGGACGTCCTCGGCGGCGAACACCTCGGCCATGCCGCCTCGTCCGAGACGGTGCGTCAGCCGGTACCGTCCGTCACCGACCACTCCGCCGACGCCCCAGGACTCGGCGGCGGCGCCCGACAGGCCGCCGCCGCCTGCTTCGGATTCGGGTGCCATCAGTCCTCGCCGTCGTATGTCTGCCGTGCAATGCCGTACCGCCGTCACGCTACAGGCTTCGTCCGACACCACGGTTCGAGATGGACCGGTCATCCAACCCCTTCCGCGTACGCCTGTGCAAATTCCAGGCGGTTCCTGTAACGCTTGCGAGACGCTTCTCACGCGGAGTGTCACGGAACGGGCACCTGGCTTGACGTGTCGTTGCCCTGGGGCAGACTTGGCCAGGAAATTCCGATCAGCGCCGCCACGCGCGCGTAGGGGGAGCACGAATGAGCCAGGACGGCGCACAGGGCCGCTATGCGGGCGGTTCGGTCGCGAACGGCCGGTACCAGCTTCGCGACCTGCTCGGCGAGGGCGGTATGGCCTCCGTCTACCTGGCCTACGACAGCGCGCTCGACCGGCAGGTGGCCATCAAGACCCTGCACTCGGAACTCGGCCGGGAACAGTCGTTCCGCGAGCGGTTCCGGCGCGAGGCGCAGGCGGTCGCGAAGCTGTCGCACACCAACATCGTCTCGGTCTTCGACACCGGCGAGGACACCCTCGACGGCGCCGTCATGCCGTACATCGTCATGGAGTACGTGGAGGGGCAGCCGCTCGGCTCGGTCCTCGCCTCCGACGTACGGCAGTTCGGCGCGATGCCGGCCGACAAGGCGCTGAAGGTGACGGCCGACGTGCTGGCCGCGCTGGAGACCAGCCATGAAATGGGCCTGGTCCACCGGGACATCAAGCCCGGCAACGTGATGATGACCAAGCGCGGCGTCGTCAAGGTCATGGACTTCGGCATCGCGCGGGCCATGCAGTCCGGTGTCACCTCGATGACGCAGACCGGCATGGTCGTCGGTACTCCTCAGTACCTCTCCCCCGAGCAGGCCCTGGGTCGCGGTGTGGACGCCCGCTCCGATCTTTATTCGGTCGGCATCATGCTCTTCCAGTTGCTGACGGGCCGTCTTCCGTTCGACGCGGACTCGCCGCTCGCCATCGCGTACGCGCACGTCCAGGAGGAGCCGGTCGCGCCGTCCTCCATCAACCGCTCGGTGACGCCGGCGATGGACGCGCTCGTCGCCCGCGCGCTGAAGAAGAACCCGAACGAGCGCTTCCCGAGCGCGGCCGCGATGCAGGACGAGTGCCTTCGCGTGCTGTCGGCGGGGCAGACGGGCGCGCCGGTGATCGTGGCCGGTGGTCAGGTCAGCAGCGGTTCGGGCGTGGGTTCGGCGGTCTTCCCGCCGGTCGGCCAGACCCCGCCGCCCTCGGTGCACGGCGTCCAGCAGCCGTACCAGCCCCCGACGCCGCAGCCGGGCCCGTACGGCCCGCCGACGCCGGCCCCGTCCTACGGGTACCCGCAGCAGGCCCCGACGCCCGCCCCGGCGTACCAGACGCCCGCTCCCGGGCCGTACACGATGGCGCCGCAGGCGCATCAGCAGACGTCGGTCACCACGGGCGGCGGCTCCGGCTCCCGGCGGAACATGCCGGTGCTCGTGGGTGCGATCGTCGTGGCGCTGGTGGCGATCGGCGGCGTGATCACGGCGATCAACCTCAACAAGGACGACTCGGAGAAGAACGGGGGCGACAACCAGAACACGAGCCAGTCGCAGGCCCCCGGATACAAGGAGCCGGACCTCTCGAAGACCATCGAGACGAAGAAGTGCACGGAGCCGACCGAGTCGAGCGACGACCCGGACAAGTTCGAGGTCCCGAACTTCACGTACAAGAACATCCAGTCGGTGAAGGCCTGTATCCAGGCCGCGGGCTGGCAGATCAAGACGCAGACGCCGGTGGACGAGAACACCTACGGCGACGGCACGGTCCTGGAGCAGTACCCGCCGATCGGTGAGGACGTCAGCAAGGACGGCGCCGAGTTCACGCTCAAGGTCTCGACGGGCAACCCGCCGCAGTAGCCGTACGCCGAGAGCCCTCTGAGCAGGGCTCTCACTCCCTCCTCCCGTCCGGGATGCCGGATGTGTCCCGACATGTGACGCTGAGTTGAAACTCGGCGGCTCGGTACGGGAGGGGGTCACCCGGTGACTCCAGGACTCCGCGGTACGCGGACACGGGCCATCGGCCCGGTGGTCGTGTGCTGGCTGGTGGTGGGTGCCGTACCGGTCGCGTACGGGGCGGAGAGAGGGCCGACGGCGGACCCGAGACCCTCGTCGTCGACCGCCGCTCCCTCGAAACCGGCCGCGTCACCCTCGGTGCCGACGTCGTCGACCTCGGCGGCCACGCCGTCCCGGACGACCTCTCCCTCGCCCTCCTCCTCCGCCGCGCCCCGCCCGCGGCCTGCCGCCACGAACGGTGGCGTCTCCGGGCCTCCCGGCCCTCCCGCCGTGCCCACCTCGGGGCGGCCCACGCCCTCCTACATGGGCGAGCCCGCCCCGGCCGGTTCCATGGCGGGGCGGCCTGCCGCGGAGGGGCGCGAGCGGCCCGGCCGGCCCGTCCCGCCCCAGGAATCGAGCTCCTCCCCCGGGCCGGAGGAGCCCTCACGTACCAAAACGGCAACAGCCGACGAGTCTCCCGAGGAGGAGGACGGGTCGGACGACGGACTCGAAGCGGTACCCGAGACGGAGTCCACGACCGACACGCCCCCGCCCGCGTCCGCGCCCGCCGCGGCTCCCCGGCTCAGTCCCCGCGCCACCGCCACCACCGCTGACCGGCAGATTCCCGTCCTGACCCTCGGCGCGGGGCTCGCGATGGTGGGGCTCGGGATCGGTTTCCTCGGGGTTCGGATGCGCCGCCGCTGAGCGGCCCGCACCCCGCCCGGCCGTGCCTCGTCCCCCTTGAGTCGGACCCGGAGGTTCCGTCTCAGGTCGCTTGTCGTCTTGGGCATACCCGGTATACATACTGAGTATGTCGATCCGCCACGGGCTGCTCGCCCTCCTCGAACGCGGGCCTCGCTACGGCTCGCAGCTCCGCACGGAGTTCGAGTCACGCACAGGCTCCACCTGGCCTCTGAACGTCGGCCAGGTCTACACGACCCTCAACCGTCTCGAACGGGACGGCATGGTCGCGCAGGGCGGCGAGGACGACGCCGGCCATGCGCTCTACGCGATCACCGACAGCGGTCGCGAAGAGCTCAAGAACTGGTTCGCGAAGCCCGTGGACCGCACCAGCCCGGCCCGCGACGAGCTCGCCATCAAGCTCGCCATGGCCGTCGGGGCGCCCGGGGTCGACATCCGCGCCGTCATCCAGTCCCAGCGCCGCCACACCGTGAAGGCGATGCAGGACTACACCCGGCTCAAGGCCCAGGCACTCGCCGCCCTCGAGAGCGGCGAGTCCCGGGAACGCGACGACGTGGCCTGGCTCCTCGTCCTGGAGCAGCTGATCTTCCAGACCGAGGCCGAGGCCCGCTGGCTGGACCACTGCGAGGCCCGGCTGATCCGGCTCTCGACGGCCGCCGTCGGCACCACCGGCCTCTCCGACCGATCGGGCCCCGACACCGGACCCGGTACCGGCTCGGGTACCGACTCCGACGCCGGTGAGGCACGGCCGCCCGACTCCGCCGTCACGTCCTCCCGGGACGCCCGCCGGTCACCGCTGCGCTGAAACCGCGGCCCGCACACCGCACCGCACACGCACCACCACCTCAACCGCTCCGTACGAGACCAACCGCTCCGTACGACACCGCACGCGACCGCGCGTGACCGCACGTCACACGACCGTCCGTCGGCGTACGCCCAAGGGGGACCCCTCCATGTCCACACAGCAGCCCGTGCTGCAACTGCAGAACCTGACCCGTGTCCACGGCTCCGGCGAGACCGAGGTGCACGCCCTGCGCGGCATCGACCTCGATGTCTTCCCCGGTGAACTCGTCGCCGTCATGGGCCCGTCCGGCTCCGGAAAGTCCACCCTGCTCACCATCGCGGGCGGTCTCGACACCCCCACCTCCGGCCGGGTGATCGTCGAGAACACCGACATCACCACCGCCGGCCGCAAGGCCCTCGCGGCCCTGCGCCGCCGCAGCATCGGATACGTCTTCCAGGACTACAACCTGATCCCCGCCCTCACGGCCGCCGAGAACGTCGCCCTGCCCCGCGAGCTGGACGGCACCTCGGCACGCAAGGCGCGTGGCGAGGCCCTCGCCGCGCTCGAGGAGATGGACCTGGGTCACCTCGCCGACCGCTTCCCCGACGAGATGTCCGGTGGCCAGCAGCAGCGTGTGGCCATCGCCCGCGCCCTCGTCGGCGACCGTCGCCTCGTCCTGGCCGACGAGCCCACCGGCGCCCTGGACTCCGAGACCGGAGAGTCCGTCCTCGCCCTGCTGCGCTCGCGCTGCGACGCCGGCGCCGCGGGCGTGCTCGTCACCCACGAGCCGCGGTTCGCCGCCTGGGCCGACCGCGTCGTCTTCCTGCGGGACGGCGCCGTCGTCGACCAGACCGTCCGCAGCGAGGCCGACTCGCTCCTCTCGGGCCAGGCGGCCGAGCGGTGAACAACTGGTTCCACTCCTGGCGCGCCGCGATCCGTATAGCCCGCCGCGACGCCTGGCGCTACAAGGGCCGCAGCTTCCTGGTCCTCGCCATGATCGCCCTGCCCATCCTGGGTGTCAGCGCCGCCGATCTGACCTTCCGCAGCTCCGAGTTGTCCACCGAGGAGAGCCTGGACCGGACGATCGGCGCCGCCGACGCCCGGTTCACCGACGCCGCCGTGGCGGGCGTGCCGATCCTCCAGTCGCCGGACGGCGAGATGAGCACGCCGGCGCAGGACTACGGCGACAAGATGTGGCCCACCGGCACCACCGACGTCACCAAGACCTTCCCGGCCGGATCCACCGTCCTGACGGACAGCTCCGGAAACGCGAAGCTCACCACCGTCCACGGACTGCTCCAGACCGAGATCCGTGAGCTCAAGGCCGCCGACCCGATCGCCAAGGGCATCATGTCCCTCCAGGAGGGACGCTTCCCCGAGAAGGCGGACGAGTTCGCCGCGACCACGCACTTCCTGGAGAGCAGCGGCCTGTCGATCGGTTCGACCCTGTCCGCGCGCGGCTACGACAGGACCTACCGGATCGTCGGCTCCTACGAGCTCCCCAACGATCTGAAGGCCGACCAGGTCAACGCTCTGCCCGGTGCCTTCCTCGCCCCGTACTCGAAGGTGGCCGAGAAGGCCGGTATGACCCGGGGTGGCGTCGAGACCACGCACCTGGTGAAGGCCCCCGGTGGTTTCACGTGGAACACCGTGCAGCAGATCAACACCAAGGGTGTCGCCGTCGTCTCGCGCGCCGTGCTCCTCGACCCGCCCGCCGACTCCGAGGTCCCGCTGTACCAGAGGGAGGGCTGGGGCAACTACGAGTCCAGCGCGGGCGCCCAGGCCGCCGAACTCGCCGCGGTCGGCACGGTCGTCGGCCTCGCGATGCTGGAGATCTGTCTGTTGGCCGGACCCGCGTTCGCCGTCGGCGCGCGCCGCTCGCGCCGTCAGCTGGGGCTCGTCGGCGCCAACGGAGGCGACCGGCGCCACATCCGGGCCATCGTCCTGGGCGGCGGTCTCGTCATCGGTGTCGCCGCCGCCGTCACCGGCACGGTCCTCGCGCTGATTCTGACCTTCGCCCTCCAGCCGGTCCTCGAGGACTCGTTCGGGCAGCGTTTCGGCAGCTTCGACATACGCCCCCTGGAACTGCTCGCCATCGCGTTGCTCGCCGTTCTGACCGGCGTCCTGGCCGCGATCGTCCCGGCCGTCACCGCCTCCCGGCAGACCGTCCTGGCCTCGCTCACCGGCCGTCGCGGTGTCCGCCGCAGCAGCCGTGTGCTGCCGCTGGTCGGCCTGGGCGCCCTGCTCCTGGGCGCGGCGATCGCACTCTACGGATCGGTGATCTCCGACCAGTTCGTCATCGTCGCGGGCGGCAGCGCCATCGCCGAGCTGGGCGTGGTCGCCATGACCCCCGCCCTCGTGGGTCTCTTCGGCCGGACCGGCCGCTGGCTGCCCCTGTCGCCGCGCCTCGCCCTGCGGGACGCCGTGCGCAACCGGGGGCGTACGGCACCCGCCGTCGCCGCCGTGCTCGCCGCCGTCGCCGGAACCGTCGCCGTCTCCACGTACACGGCCAGCTCCGACGCCCAGGAGCGGGCCGAGTACCGGGCGAGCCTGCCGCACGGCGCGGTCTCCGCCCTCGTCATGGAGGACGGCGGCCGGGACGTCCCGGCGGTCCGCGATGCCGTCCAGCGCCACCTGCCCGTCGACGTCCGCGCGGATGTCGACCGTGTTCAGGTCGGCAAGCCCAACTGCCAGCCCTTCATGGACTCCCCGGGCTGCGGCAGGTCCGAGATCGTCATCCCGAAGGCCAACGAGTGCCCGCTGTGGACCTCCGAGAACGGCGAGGACCCTTCGGAGAAGTTCACCAAGGAACAGCGGCGCAAGCTCGCCGAGGACTGGCGTTGCAAGTCGAGCAACGACGGCGGCATCTACGTCGAGGGCGGGCTGACGATCGGCGACGCCAAGGTCCTGAAGGTCCTCGGAATCGACGATTCGGGAGCCGAGAAGGCCCTGGCCGAGGGCAAAATCGTTTCCTTCTCCAAGCCCCAGGTCGATGAGGGCGGAAAGATCTCCGTCAAGCTGATCGCCGACACCATGAAGGCGAGCGAGGCCGAGCAGGCCGGCAAGCCCGTCCCGGGCGAGATCAAGTCGCTTCCCGCCTACCTGGTACCCGGCGAGAAGAACTCGTACGGCGTCCAGGCGCTCCTCACCCCCGCCGCCGCCAAGGCCGCCGGCCTCAGCACGGCCCCGCTGGGCTCGCTGTTCTCCACCGACACGATGCCGACCAGCGAGCAGCGCCAGAAGCTCGACGGGGAGATCGCCAAGATCGGCAGCGATGTCGAGCTGCGCGTCGAGGACGGCTTCGTCGGCAAGAGCAGCATCATCCTCCTCTCGCTGGCCGTCTTCGCCGGTCTCGTCACCATCGGCGCCGCCGGTATCGCGACCGGCCTGGCGCAGGCCGACGCGGAGGCCGACCTCAAGACGCTCTCCGCCGTCGGAGCACCCCCGCGGGTCCGCCGTACGCTCAGCGGCTTCCAGTGCGGGGTGGTCGCCGCGATGGGTGTGATCCTCGGGTCGGCGGCCGGTGTCCTGCCGGCCGTGGGGCTGCGGCTCACCGAGGAACGCGAGCGGCTGGCGTTCTACGAGCGGGCGCTGGACGAGGGCTGGGGCGGCGTGGACGCCCCGCCGTACGTGCCGATCGTCGTCCCCTGGGAGACGCTGACAGGGCTGCTGGTGCTCGTGCCGATCGGTGCCGCGCTCCTGGCCGCCCTGGTCACCCGTTCGCGCGGAGCCCTGGCCCGCCGCGCCGCGATCTGACCGGACCGTTGCCGTCCCGTGCCCCCGGAGAAGGGTGGATCACCCTCCTCCGGGGGCACACCGTGTGGTGAGGCACGTGTGCGAGAGAATGGCGGCATGGAGATGCCGAGGAATGAACGGTCGCAGGAGAGCCCCCAGGTCCTCATCGTGGGACAGGACGGAATGGCGCTCGGCGGCACTCAGGGTGACGACGAATCCCGCGAGGTCCCGGTGACGGAAATGGTCGAGCAGCCTGCGAAGGTCATGCGCATCGGCAGCATGATCAAGCAGCTCCTGGAGGAAGTACGCGCGGCACCTCTCGACGAGGCCAGCCGCGTCAGGCTCAAGGACATTCACGCCAGTTCCGTGAAGGAGCTGGAGGACGGGCTCGCGCCCGAGCTGGTCGAGGAACTGGAGCGTCTCTCCCTGCCGTTCACGGACGAGGCGATCCCCTCCGAGGCGGAACTGCGCATTGCGCAGGCCCAGTTGGTGGGCTGGCTCGAGGGCCTCTTCCACGGAATCCAGACGGCGCTGTTCGCCCAGCAGATGGCGGCCCGTGCCCAGTTGGAGCAGATGCGCCGGGCGCTTCCGCCGGGTGCGCCGCACGACGATGACGACGACCAGGGCCACGGGCACGCGATCCGCTCGGGGCCGTACCTGTAGGCCGTAGGTCGCCTGTCGCAGGGGAAGGGCCCGGCACACACGCGTGTGTGCCGGGCCCTTCCACGTACAGGTAACCCTTGGAGCGGGTCAGGCCCGCGGGGCCAGCAGCAGGACCTTGCCCACGTGCGAGCCCGAGTCCAGTGCCCGGTGGGCCTCGGAGGCGTCGGGCATCGGCACCGTACGGTCGACCACGGGGCGTACCGTGCCCGCGCCGATCAGCGGCCAGACATGCTCGCGCACCGCGGCGACGATGGACGCCTTCTCGTGCAGCGGGCGGGCACGCAGCGTGGTCGCGGTGATCGCGGCACGCTTGGCGAGCAGGGCGCCGAGGTTCAGCTCGCCCTTCACCCCGCCCTGCATCCCGATGATCGCCAGGCGTCCGTTGACCGCGAGGGCCTTCACATTGCGATCCAGGTACTTCGCTCCGACGATGTCGAGGATCACGTCCGCCCCGGCCCCGTCCGTGGCCTTGCGCAGCTCCTCGACGAAGTCCTGCTCGCGGTAGTCGATGAGGATGTCCGCGCCCAGCTCGGCGCAGCGCGCCAGCTTCTCGGGGCCGCCGGCGGTGACGGCGACCCGTGCGCCGATGGCCTTGGCCAGCTGGATCGCCATGGTGCCGATGCCGCTCGCACCGCCGTGCACCAGCAGCGTCTCGCCGGGCCGCAGGTGGGCGATCATGAAGACGTTCGACCAGACGGTGCTGGTGACCTCGGGCAGCGCCGCGGCGGTGACCAGGTCCACCCCGTCCGGTACCGGCAGCAGCTGGCCGACGGGCACGACGACCTTCTCCGCGTAACCGCCGCCCACGAGCAGCGCGCACACCTCGTCGCCGACGGACCAGCCGGACACCCCCGGCCCGAGCTCGGTGATGCGCCCCGAGCATTCGAGGCCGGGGTACGGGGAGGTGCCCGGCGGCGGGTCGTAGAAGCCCTGTCGCTGGAGCAGATCGGCACGGTTGACGGCGCTCGCCACCACCTCGACGAGGACCTCGCCCTCGCCGGGCACGGGATCGGGCACCTCGGCCCAGACGAGTGCCTCGGGGCCGCCGGGTTCCGGAATCGTGATCGCATGCATGGCGGCGAGGCTACTCGGGCGGCGTCGACAGCGGGGTGACGGGCGCCGCCCGGACGATCGTGATCACACGGTCCGTCAACTGCAGTGGGCTGGCGGCGGGATCGTCGTATCCGAGCAGCCGGTGTCCGCGCAGCACGCTGACCACCAGGTCCTCGGTCTCCCGTACGTTCTTGCCCACCTCGGCCTTTATCACCGGCCGTTCCACCAGATCGAGCCCCGAACCCTGCTGGATCAGGTCCTCCATCACCGTGCCCGCGCTGGGGCTGAGCACGGAGAGACCGAGGAGCCGGCCGGCGGCGCTGGCGCTGGTGATCACGGCGTCCGCACCGGACTGGCGCAGCAGCTGCGCGTTCTCCTCCTCGCGGACCGCGGCGACGATCTTCGCGCCCCTGTTGAGCTGCCGGGCGGTGAGCGTCACCAGGACGGCGGTGTCGTCGCGCTGGGTGGCGATGACGATCTGACGGGCTTTCTGGACCTCCGCGCGGAGCAGCACATCGCTTCGGGTGGCGTCGCCGACGACTCCGACGAAGCCGTCCGCGTTCGCCGTCTCGATCACCTTCGTCGAGGGGTCGACGATGACGATCTGTTCCTTCCGCAACCCTGTCGCGCAGAGCGTCTGGATCGCCGAGCGGCCCTTGGTGCCGAAGCCGACGACGACAGTGTGCTCACGCAAGGTGGACCTCCAGCGGTTCAGCCGCCACTCCTCCCGGGTCCGTTCGGTGAGGACCTCGAGAGTGGTGCCGACCAGGATGATCAGGAACAGGACGCGCAAGGGCGTGATCACCAGAATGTTGATGAGCCGCGCCGAGTCGCTGTACGGGACGATGTCGCCGTATCCCGTGGTGGAGAGGGTGACGGTCGCGTAGTAGGCGCAGTCGAGGAAGTCCAGGGTTTCGTCGGCGTTGTCGTGGTAGCCGTCGCGATCGAAATAGACGATCAAGGTGGTCAGGGTCAGCACGCCGAGGGCCATCAGCAGCCGTCTGGTCACCTGCCGCAGAGGCTTCTCGACGATGCGCCGGGGCATCCGGATCCGGGACGGAGACGTCTTCTCGTCCGCGTTCCGGGCCATGACGTCACGGCTGGGAAGTTTCACGTGAAACACGCTCCTTGGGACGCACCCTGTCCTGGTGCCTGGCCCGGGGCCACCGGCCAGGGGAGGTCGAGGATCTCCAGTGCGTCCCCCGACCGCGCGCCCCCGGGCGGCACGACGGCCATCCCGTCCGCGGCGGCGATGCCCCTGAGCATCGCCGGGCCGTTGTAGTGCAGCGGCACGACCTCGTCGCCCCGGTGGGCGACCGGGACGAGCCGGGTGTCGTACGGGTGGCCTTGGACCTCGTCCCGTACGGACACGCTGTACGGCGGCGGGACCGGGGCGCCCGCGAGGGCACCCAGCAGCGGCTCGGCCAGCGTGAGCAGTCCGGAGACTGCGGCGAGGGGGTTGCCGGGCAGGCCGACCAGGTGCCGGCCGCCGTCGAGGCGGGCGAGCAGCATCGGATGGCCGGGGCGGACCTTCACACCGTCGACCAGGAGCACGGCTCCGGCCTTGGCGAGGACCGGGTGGACGTGGTCGACGGGCCCCGCGGCCGTGCCCCCGGTGGTGATCACGAGGTCGGCCTCGGAACCGGTGACGGCGGCGTACAGGGCGTCGGCGTCGTCGCCGATCCGCCGGGTGGCGAGCACGTCGGCGCCGAGCGCGTTCAGCCAGGGGCCGAGCATGGGGCCGAGGGCGTCCCGGATCAGACCGTCGTGGGGGAGTCCGGCCGTCAGAAGCTCGTCGCCGAGGACGAGGACCTCCACACGGGGGCGGGGCAGGGTCGCCAGCTCGTCGTAGCCGGCGGCGGCAGCGAGGCCGAGGACGGCGGGGGTCACCGCCGTCCCGGCGGGCAGCAGCCGGTCGCCGGAGCGGCACTCCTGTCCGCGGGGGCGGATGTCCTGGCCGGGCAGGACCTCGCGCCGGGCGTGCAGATGGCCGCCGGAGTCCGTGCGGGCGTGTTCGCTGCGGATGACCGCTGTGGTCTCGGGCGGGACGCGTGCGCCGGTGGCGATCCGTACCGCCGTGCCGTCGGCGAGCGGCGCAAGCGGAGCGTGGCCGGCGAGAACCGCGCCCTCCTCGTGGATCTTCCACGGGCCGGGTCCCGCGACCGCCCAGCCGTCCATGGCGGAGGTGTCGAAGGACGGCAGATCGGTGAGCGCGCGGAGCGGCTCGGCGAGGACCTGGCCGAGGGCCTGTCCGAGGGGCGTACGGCGGGGTTCGCGACCGGATCCGATCGCGGCCCCGGCCCGAGCAGCGGCCGCCCGGGCGGCGGGCCAGGCGGTGGCGCGGTGGGGATCGGAGGAGCGGGACGGGCCGGGGTGGGACGGGCCGGAGTCGGACGGGCCGGAATGGCGGTCGCCGGGGCGCTGATCGGCGGACGCGGGGTCGGCGGACTGCCCGGCGGGCCGCCCGGCGGACCGTTCTGCCGACCCGGACTCGGCGGCGCGGGGCTCGGCGGGTCGGGATTCGGCGCGTCGGGATTCGGCGGCGCGCGGCGGGGCGACGAGGGCGAGGGCCTCGTCGCTGCCGTCGCTCTCGGGCTCGGGGGCGGCCTCCGGGCCGGTCCCGGACCCGGCCGCCCGCTCCTGTGGGGTCATCCGGCTTCGCCCTGCCCTGCTTCGCCCTGCCCTGCTTCGGCCTGCTCCGCTTCGGCGGCCCAGCGGTTGGCGAGGGCGGCGGCCTTGCGGGCGGCCTCGGCGACCGCCTTGGGGCCGCCGTCGGCACCTGCCGCCTGCGCCGCCGCGTACCCGACCAGGAACGTGGTCAGCGGCGCGGCGGGGCGGGCGACCCCGTGGGCGGCGTCCCGGGCCAGATCGAGCAGCACGCCGGTGTCGACGTCGATCTCGATGCCCAGCTCGTCCTTGACTGCGGTGATCCATTCGTCCAGCACGTTCCCATGCTCCCTGATGCGGGCCCGGGCCGCGGCAATGTCCTCCCAGGTGTCGCAGTCGAAGGAGGCGAGGGGCTCCGCGGCGACCCGGACGATGTGGAGCTCCCCCGTGAGCAGACGCAGCGGGAGGCCGGCGAGGGTGCCATGCGCGCCGGCGATGAGAGCCAGCTCACGCCGGAGTGCCTCGGTGCGGTAGGCGGCCACGAGCGGCTGGTCCCGGCCGTCGGCGTCCACCAGCAGCGCGGCCTCGGCGTCGGGCGCGGCGGTCAGGGCGGCCAGGAGCTGCCGACCGGTGCCCTCGTCGAGGAACGGCAGGTCGGCGGAGAGGACGAGCGCCGTGTCGGCGTCCACCTCGCGCACCCCGGCGTCGAGCGCGGCCAACGGCCCTCCACCGGGCGGCTCTTCCCTGGCCCACACCACGGGGCGGACAGTCGTCCGCCGACCGCCGACGACCACGGTGCGCCCGGCGCCCCGGCAGCCCGCGAGGACCCGGTCGAGCAGCGCCCGGCCCCCGACCCGCACCGCGGGCTTGTCCGCCCCGCCGAGCCGCTTCGCGGCACCCCCGGCGAGCACGATGGCGTCATACACGGTCGTCATCCCAGCAGTATGATCCGCGCCCGCCCGGTACGACCCCGAAGATCGCCGCCCGTCTCACGTACGGAGACAGGCGGCCGATCCGGGGACGGGGCCGTCAGAGCGTGCGGAGCAGGACCGCGGGGCGCTCGACACAGTCCGCGACGTAGCGCAGGAACCCGCCCGCGGTGCCGCCGTCGCAGACACGGTGGTCGAAGGTCAGCGACAGCTGGACGACCTGGCGGACGGCCAGCTCCCCCTCGTGGACCCACGGCTTGGGGATGATCCGGCCCACCCCGAGCATCGCCGCCTCCGGGTGGTTGATGATCGGCGTCGATCCGTCGACCCCGAACACCCCGTAGTTGTTCAGCGTGAACGTCCCGCCGGTCAGGTCCGCCGGCGTCAGCGTCCCCTGCCGGGCGGACTCGGTCAGCCGCGCGAACTCCTCCGTCAGCGACTCCGCCGTGCGCGTACCCGCGTCCCGAACCACCGGGACGACGAGTCCGCGCGGGGTCTGCGCCGCGAAACCGAGGTGCACCGACGGCAGCCGGACGATCTCCCGGGCCGCCGTGTCCACCGTGGAGTTGAGCTCCGGGAAACGGGCCAGGGCATGGGTGCAGATCCGGGCGAGGAGCGCGAGCAGCGAGATCTTCGGCCCACCCGCCGCGTTCATCGCGACCCGCGCCGCCATGAGCTCGGTGGCATCGGCGTCGACCCAGCAGGTCGCGTCCGGGATCTCCGTACGGCTGCGCGAGAGCTTGTCGGCCACGGCGCCGCGGACTCCGCGCAGCGGAACACGCTCGCCTCCGGCGGCGACGACGGCCACGGGCGACGGCGCGGCAGCAGCAGGTGCCGGGCGCTCGGTGGCGGCCAGGACCGACTCCACGTCGGCCCGCAGAATCAGTCCGGCCGGACCTGATCCGCGCACCTCGCGCAGATCGAGCCCCTTGTCCCGGGCAAGCTTCCGAACGAGCGGGGAGATCACCGGCACGGGTCCCTCGGGAAGCACCGGCTTCACGGGCGCCGCCACCTGGGCGACGGGGGCCGCCGGAGCGGTGTCCTTGCGGACGCGGCGCCTGCGCGCCGCCGGCCCCGCCGTGCCGTAGCCGACGAGCACATTGCCGGAGTACTCCGAGGACTCGGCGTCCTCGGCGGCCGCCCCGGACTTCGCGGGCGCCGCCACGGGAGCTTCCGTTCCGCCCACGGCGACCGTGAGCAGCGGTGCGCCGACGGGCAGTTCGGTGCCCTCCTCACCGAAGCGGGCGGTCACCACCCCGCCGTAGGGACAGGGAACCTCGACCATCGCCTTGGCGGTCTCGACCTCGACGACGGGCTGGTCGATGGCGACGACGTCGCCGACGTTCACCAGCCAGCGCACGATCTCCGCCTCGGTCAGCCCCTCGCCGAGGTCCGGCAGCTTGAACTCGAGCACCTGGGCCATCAGCTCCCCGCCTCCCACTGCAGCCGCGCCACCGCGTCGAGCACCCGGTCCACGCCCGGCAGATGGTGCCGCTCCAGCATGGGCGGCGGGTACGGGATGTCGAACCCGGCGACCCGCAGGACGGGTGCCTCCAGGTGGTGGAAGCAGCGCTCGGTCACGCGGGCGGCGATCTCCCCGCCCGGCCCGCCGAAGCCGGCCGACTCGTGCACCACGACCGCACGTCCGGTGCGCCGCACCGACGCGCTGACGGTCTCGTCGTCGAACGGCACGAGCGAGCGCAGGTCGACGACCTCCAGGTCCCAGCCCTCGGCCCGGGCGGCCTCGGCGGCCTCCAGGCAGACCGGCACGGACGGGCCGTACGTGATCAGCGTGGCGCTGGTGCCGCGGCGCCGCACGACGGCCTTGCCGATCGGCTCCACCTGCGCGGGCGCCTCGGGCGACCAGTCGGACTTCGACCAGTAGAGCCGCTTGGGCTCCAGGAAGACGACCGGGTCGTCGGAGGCGATCGCCGCCCGCAGCAGCCCGTACGCGTCCTCGACGGTGGCCGGGGTGACGACATGGAGGCCCGGGGTCGCCATGTAGTACGCCTCGGAGGAGTCGCTGTGGTGCTCGACGCCGCCGATCCCGCCGCCGTACGGCACCCGGATCACCATCGGCATCGGCATCGAGCCGCGCGTGCGGTTCCGCATCCGCGAGACATGGCTGATCAGCTGCTCGAACGCCGGGTAGGCGAAGGCGTCGAACTGCATCTCCACGACCGGCCGCAGCCCGTACATCGCCATGCCGACGGCGGTGCCCAGGATGCCGGCCTCGGCCAGCGGGGTGTCCGTACAGCGGTCCTCGCCGAACTCCTTGGCGAGGCCGTCGGTGACGCGGAAGACACCGCCGAGCGTGCCGACGTCCTCGCCCATGACGTGGACGGTCGGGTCCTCGGCCATCGCGTCCCGCATGGCCCGCTGCAGCGCCTGCGCCATCGTGGCCGGCTTCGCGGGCTTGGCGGCCTTGGCCGCCGCCACCTGGGTCGTCATCACGCCTCGCTCTCGGCGTCGAGCTCGGCACGCAGCTGCGCGGCCTGCTCGCGCAGCTGGGTGGTCTGCTCGGCGTAGACGTGCGAGAAGAGATCCATCGGGTCGAGCACCGGCTCGGCGTTCATCCGCTCGCGCAGCGCCGCCGCCATCGTCTCGGCGGCCTCGGCCGCGGCCCGCTTTCCGTCCTCGTCGAGCATCCCGCGCTCCGTCAACTCCCGCTCCAGGAGCAGGATCGGGTCGTGTGCCCGCCACGCCTCGACCTCGCTGTCGCCGCGGTAGCGGGTGGCGTCGTCGGCGTTGGTGTGGGCCTCGATGCGGTACGTGATCGCCTCGATCAGCGTCGGTCCGCCGCCCCGGCGCGCACGTGCCACGGCCTCGGTGAGCACCTGGTGGACGGCGACGGCGTCGTTGCCGTCGACGAGCCGGCCGGGCATTCCGTAGCCGACGGCCTTGTGGGCCAGGGAGGGCGCCGCGGTCTGCTTGGCGAGCGGCACGGAGATCGCGAAGCCGTTGTTCTGCACCAGGAAGACCACGGGGGCCTGCCAGACGGCCGCGAAGTTCAGCGCCTCGTGGAAGTCGCCCTCGCTGGTGCCGCCGTCGCCGACCATGGCGAGCGCGACCACGTCGTCGCCCTTGAGCCGGGCGGCGTGGGCCAGGCCCACCGCGTGCGGGAGCTGGGTGGCGAGAGGCGTGGACAGCGGCGCTATGCGGTGCTCACGCGGGTCGTACCCGGTGTGCCAGTCGCCGCGCAGCAGCGTCAGCGCCTGGACCGGGTCCAGGCCGCGGGCGACGGCCGCGAGGGTGTCGCGGTACGAGGGGAAGAGCCAGTCCCGGTCCTCCAGGGCCAGCGCGGCCGCGACCTCGCAGGCCTCCTGGCCGGTCGTCGACGGATACACGGCGAGCCGGCCCTGCTTGGTGAGGGCCGTGGCCTGCGCGTTGTACCGCCGACCGCGCACCAGCTCCGCGTAGAGCCGCCGCAGCAGCTCGGGGTCGGCGGCGGCAACCGCGTCCGTGCCGAGGACACGGAACGGCTCGGCGTCGGGCAGCAGGGGGGCCGGGTCGGTGCGCGGCTTCCACGCCGGGGGCGGGGTGGGCCGGTAGACAGGGGTGGCACCGGGCGGCTCTTGGACTGTCGAACTGCGCTGTTGCAACGAGTCCACCTCCTCGTGGGAGCGGGCATAAGACCCGAAGGCGGGTGGCGCGGGTGTGGCGCGCCTCACCTACCGATTGTTCGGTCGTGGAGGCATTTTGGCTACAGGCACCCTCAGCCTGTGGACAATCGGTTCTCCACAGCCTGGGATGGAAGCATGTCGTCCATGGGAGAGAGGCGGGGGGACATGGCGGATGAACAAATGGCCGAGAGCTGGGAGCGGGAGCTCGCCCAGCCGCCGGGCAATGCGCCCGGCGGGGCGTCACAGGTGCCCCAGGGCCCTCCGGCGCGCCCGCTGGACTCCATCGACCGCGACATCCTGCGCATCCTCCAGACGGACGGTCGCGCCTCGATACGCTCCGTGGCCGAGCGGGTGCATGTGTCCAGGGCCAACGCCTACGCGCGGATCAACCGGCTCATCGACGACGGGGTGATCCGCGGCTTCAGCGCCCGGGTCAACCACGAGCGCGCGGGCCAGGGCGCCTCCGCCTACATCACGCTCAAGATCGTCCAGAATTCCTGGCGCACCGTGCGCGAGCAGCTCCAGGCACTGCCGGGGGCCGCGCACATCGCGCTGGTCAGCGGGGACTTCGACGTCCTCCTGCTGGTCCACACCCCCGACAACCGGACCCTGCGCGAGCTGGTGCTCACCAAGCTCCAGTCCATCCCCGAGGTGCTCTCCACCCGCACACTGCTGGTCTTCGAGGAGACGGACCTCGACCCGGACCACTGAGAGGCCCGTACGGGGCCGCAGAGCGGTGGGCCCGTACGGGGCCGCTGAGCGGGCCCCGGACGGCTTCAGCGGGCCGTACGCAGCCCGTCGAACGCGAGATGGACCACGGTGTCGGCGAGCTGCTCACGGACCGCGTCGGCGCCCGGCAGCGGCCGGTACCACTCCACCAGCGAGTTGATCATGCCGAAGAGCAGTCGCGTGGCCAGCTTGATGTCCACATCGGCCCGCAGGTCACCGTCAGCCACGGCCGCCTTCAGCAGCTCGGCGACCCTCTGGTCGAACTCCCGGCGCCGCTCCATCGCCCACCGCTCGGTGTCGGTGTTGCCCCGGACCCGCAGCAGCAGCGTCACGTAGGGAAGCTCCGCCATCAGCACCTCGACGGTGCGCCGGGTGACGTACTCGACCCGTTCGATGGCCCGCCCGCGCCCCGCGCCCGGCTCGTCGAGGATCGCGAAGAGCCCGTCGATGGCCCGGCTGACGGCCCGCCGCAGCAGCTCCTCCTTGCCCGCGACATGGTGGTATATCGAGGACTTGGAGATCCCCGCGGCCTTGGAGAGGTGCTCCATGGACGTGCCGTCGTAGCCGCGCTCGTTGAAGACGCGTACGGCGACGGAGAGCAGCGTCTCGGGGGTGTACGTGTCGCGCTTCGCGGTGGTCATGCCTTCGCCTCCTGCGCGGCCGCGGCCGCCTCGGCGGCGACCCGCTCGGCGGCGGCCCGGCGGAGCAACGCCTGCGAGGGGGCGTAGCGCCCCGTCGGGTACTCCTCGTGGAGGTTCGACAGCATCTCGAGGACCCAGCCGGCGCCCAGCTCCTCACCCCAGGCGAGGGGCCCGCGCGGGTAGTTCACGCCGAGCCGCATCGCGGTGTCGATGTCGTCGCCTTCGGCCACCGAGCGCGCGGCGGCGTCGAAGGCGAAGTCGGCGAGCATCGCGACCGTACGGGCGACGATCATGCCGGGGATGTCGCGGATGACGCTGACCGCCTTGCCCGCCGCCTGGATGAGGCCGATCGCCTCCTGGAGGGCGCTGTCGTCCACGGTGGCCGAGGGCGCGAGCGCGATCCGCTCGCAGGTGTAGAAGTTCAGCGCCAGGTCGAAGTGGATGACCGGCATCGCGGCCTCGTCGGCCGAGGTCCCGTCGGCGAGGAAGAGCCGGGTGCCGCTCGGCAGCTCGATCCAGCCCGGGTAGCCGGGCACGCCTTCGTTGCCGAAGTCGACCGGGATCGCGGCTTCCTGGATCCGCGCCACCAGGTCGCGCATGTGCTCGAAGTCGCCCTGGACGGTCACGGAGGCCGGCGGCTCGGCCGGGGGCGCGGTGTGCGGCCGGGGGGCCGCCGCACCCTCCCCGTACGGGTACCAGCCCTGCCCCGACTTGCGGCCGAGCCGCGCCGACTCGACGAGGCGCCGCTGGGCGAGGGACGGCGTGAACTTGGGGTCCTGGTAGAAGGACTCCCACACGGACCGGGTGACGGCCTCGTTGACGTCCTGGCCGATGAGGTCGGTCAGTTCGAAGGGGCCCATCCGGAAGCCGCCGCACTCGCGCAGCACCGCGTCGATGGTGGCGGGGTCGGCCGCGCCCTCCTCGTACACCCGCAGCGCCTCCGCGTAGAAGGGCCGGGCTATCCGGTTGACGATGAACCCGGGGGTGTCGGCGCAGCGCACCGGCGTCTTGCCCCAGCTCTTCGCGGTCTCGTACGCGCGCGTGGCGGCGGATTCGTCGGTGGCGAAGCCGCTGACGACCTCGACGAGCGGCAGCAGCGGGGCCGGGTTGAAGAAGTGCAGCCCGACGAACCGGCCGGGCAGTCGCAGCCCTCCCGCGATCGCGGTGACGGAGAGGGAGGAGGTGTTGGTGGCGAGCAGGGTGTCGTCGCCGACGATCTTCTCGAGCTCGCCGAAGAGCTGCTGCTTGACCGGAAGGTGCTCGACGATCGCCTCGACGACGAGCGCGGCGTCGGCCAGCTCGGTCAGCTCGGCCGCGGCGTGGAGCCGCGCGACGGCTCCGTCGCGCTCGGCCCGGTCCATCCGCCCCTTCTCGACGAGGCGGTCCAGGCGGGCGGCGAGGGCCGTCACGGCCTCCTCGGCCCGGCCGGGCGCGCTGTCGTAGAGCCGGACGGGATGGCCGGCGACCAGGGCGACCTGCGCGATTCCCTGGCCCATGGTCCCCGTGCCGACGACGGCGACGGTCCGGCTCCGGTCGATGGCGTCGGTGCCGGGCTCGGGCACGGAAACCGGCGCGGGCTTCGGCGCGGAACCCGGGACGGCGTCCGGCGCGGAGTCGCTCACATTGGCGGTCATGCGACTGATCCTCCCCGATGGGTTGTCCACAGCTTCGACAGACCCCCTTGTCCCGACCGATCGTTCGGTTACTCTAACTCTGTCCGTCCCTTCCTGCCCAGCTCAACGAGGAGTTGGTCCTGCCATGGCCGCCGCTCAGCTGACCACCGACGCTCTGGCCGAGAAGCACCGGTCCACACTCGACCAGGCTCTCGACACGATCCGCACCCGTGCCTACTGGTCGCCCCACCCCGAGCACCCGAAGGCCTACGGCGAGAACGGCTCGCTGGACGCCGCCGCCGGTCTCGACGCGTACAAGGCTCTGCTCGACACCCGCTTCGAGCTGGACCAGCCCGGCACGGACGGCTGGACCGGTGGCGAGGTCTCGCCGTACGGCCCGGCGCTCGGCGTGGAGTACCCGCACGCCGACATCGACGTCCTGCTGCCCGCGATGCGCGCCGGCATGGGCGCCTGGCGCGAGGCCGGACCCGAGGTCCGTGCCCTGGTCTGTATCGAGATCCTCGCCCGGATCTCCGCCCGCACCCACGAGTTCGCGCACGCGGTGATGCACACCAGCGGCCAGGCCTTCATGATGGCGTTCCAGGCCGGCGGCCCGCACGCGCAGGACCGCGGCCTGGAGGCGGTGGCGTACGCGTACGCGGAGCAGACCCGCACCCCCGGCGGCGCCGCCCACTGGTCCAAGCCGCAGGGCAAGCGGGACCCGCTGGAGCTGACCAAGGAGTTCACCCCGGTCGCCCGCGGCATCGCGCTGATGATCGGCTGCAACACCTTCCCGACCTGGAACGGCTACCCCGGCCTGTTCGCCTCCCTGGCCACCGGCAACCCGGTCCTGGTCAAGCCCCACCCCCGGGCCGTCCTCCCGCTGGCGCTCACGGTCCGCGTGGCCCGCGAGGTCCTCGCCGAGGCCGGCTTCGACCCGAACCTGGTCGCGCTGGCCGTCGAGCGGCCCGGCGAGGGCATCGCCAAGACCCTGGCCGTCCGCCCCGAGGTCCGGATCATCGACTACACCGGTTCCACCACCTTCGGCGACTGGCTGGAGGCCAACGCCCGCCAGGCGCAGGTCTACACGGAGAAGGCGGGCGTCAACACGGTCGTCGTCGACTCCACCGACGACTACAAGGGCATGCTCTCCAACCTGGCCTTCTCGCTGTCCCTGTACAGCGGCCAGATGTGCACGACCCCGCAGAACCTGCTGATCCCCCGCGACGGCATCACCACCGACGCGGGCACCAAGTCGTACGACGAGGTGGTCGCCGATCTCGCGGCGGCGGTGGGCGGCCTGCTGGGCGACGACGCCCGGGCGAACGCCCTGCTCGGCGCGCTGGTCAACCCGGACGTGAAGGCGCGCCTGGAGGCCGCGGCCGGCCTGGGCGAGGTGGCGCTGACCTCCCGCGAGGTGGCGAACCCGGACTTCCCGGGCGCCGTCGTCCGTACGCCGGTGATCGTGAAGCTGGACGGCTCCAAGCCCGACGCGGACGCCGCGTACTTCTCCGAGTGCTTCGGCCCGGTGTCCTTCGCCGTCTCCGTCGACTCGACCGCCGACGCCCTCGAGCTGCTGCGCCGCACGGTCCGTGAGAAGGGCGCGATGACGGTCGGGGCGTACACCACCTCGGCCGACACCGAGCGCGCCGTCGAGGAGGTCTGCCTCGAGGAGTCGGCCCAGCTCTCGCTGAACCTGACGGGCGGGGTCTACGTCAACCAGACGGCGGCGTTCTCCGACTTCCACGGCTCCGGCGGAAACCCGGCCGCGAACGCGGCCCTGTGCGACGCGGCGTTCGTCGCCAACCGCTTCCGGGTGGTGGAGGTCCGCCGCCAGGCGTGAGCCACGGTCTCGCGGAGGCCCTACGGGGTCTCCGCGAGCCCTTCCGGACCCTCGATCTCGGCGTACCGCTGCACCCAGGCGTGCATCGCGATCGCGGCCGCGGCCCCCGCGTTGATCGAACGGGTCGAACCGAACTGGGCGATCGAGCAGACCATCTCCGCGTGCTTGCGGGCCTCCTCGGTCAGACCCGGCCCTTCCTGGCCGAAGAGCAGCACACAGCGCCGCGGCAGCACGGTGCGCTCCAGCGGCACCGCGCCCGGCAGGTTGTCGATCCCGATGATCGGCAGGCCCTCGGCCGCGGCCCACGCGGTCAGCGACTCGGTGTCCGGGTGGTGGCGCACATGCTGGTAGCGGTCCGTGACCATCGCTCCGCGCCGGTTCCAGCGCCGGCGACCCACGATGTGGATCTCCTTCGCCAGGAAGGCGTTCGCGGTCCGCACCACCGACCCGATATTGAAGTCGTGGCCCCAGTTCTCCACCGCGACATGGAAGTCGTGCCGACGGGTGTCCAGGTCGGCGACGACCGCCTCCCGCGTCCAGTACCGGTACCGGTCGACGACATTGCGCCGGTCCCCGCCCGCCAGCAGCTCGGGGTCGTAGCGCTCGCCGTCCGGCCAGGGCAGCGGATGCGGCCCGACACCGACCTCGGGGGCGTACCCCTCGTCGTACTGGATCGGCTCGGACTGTTCTGCGGTGCTCACCCCACGAGGGTACGGGCGGCGGGTTCCTCACTCGAACGGCGCTGATCGGGCACCTTGCCACGCGTGCGGGACAGCAGCCGGTCCCGGCCGAGCCCCACCCGCGCGCCCAGCCAGACCAGGAACGCCGTCGGCAGGAACACCGCGTCCGCGGAGATCATCGCGAGCGAGAACAGGGGCAGTCCGAGCAGCAGCGCGATCCCGGCGTGCTCCAGCATCATCGCCACCAGCAGGACGTTCTTGACCTTGCGGTTGAACAGGGCGAAGGGGAACGCGACCTGGATCATCACGGTGCCGTACGTCAGGACCATGACCATCACACCGCTGGAGCCGAGGAAGTCGGAGAGCGCGGGCCACGGAGTGAAGTAGTCCAGCTGGAGCGGGTAGTACAGCGCGGTGCCGTCCTGCCAGCGCGAACCCTGGATCTTGTACCAGCCGGCCGTGGCGTAGATCAGACAGACCTCGGCCATGATCACGACGAGGGTCGCGTTGTGGGCGAGATTGGCGAGGACGTCGAGGAGTGTGCGCGGCTCGCCCGGGGCGTAGCGGCACACCGCCCACCACAGCGCCTGCGCCAGCCACAGCACCCACAGCAGCACCAGCAGCCATGTGGAGCCGGTGGCACCGAGGAAGTACGTGGCGGCGAGCAGGAAGCCGCCGAGCACCACCCACAGCAGCGGTCCGACGACGTCGCGGCGGGGCGGCAGACCGTCGGCCGCGTCACGGGCCTCGCGGGCCGCCCGGCGGGCGTCCAGGGACCAGACCTGGCCGCAGCGGGTCAGGACGAGGTAGATCGCGGCGAGGTGGATGACGTTGTCACCGCCGTCGCCCACGAAGACGGAGCGATTCTGCAGGGACAGCACGCCGACCATGAAGACGACGGACATGGCGCGGGTGCGCCAGCCGACCAGCAGCAGGGCGGCGGAGAGCACGGCGATCGCGTAGACGAGCTCGAACCAGAGCCCGCCGTCCGACCACATCAGTACCGTGAAGGCGCTGTTGTC
Source organism: Streptomyces sp. NPDC056222 (assembly GCF_042264065.1). Taxonomy (NCBI): domain Bacteria; kingdom Bacillati; phylum Actinomycetota; class Actinomycetes; order Kitasatosporales; family Streptomycetaceae; genus Streptomyces; species Streptomyces sp. NPDC056222. Next base: position 71,144 of record NZ_JBHJTL010000022.1, read on the forward strand.
GGCGATCAGCTGCCGGCCCATCTCCCACGACCAGGGACTGTCGGGGCCGTACAGCTCATGTCGGTGGGGCAGCTCGCGGAGCAGGAAGAGCAGCCAGGTGAGCGAGAAGCCGATCCGGATGATCGCGCTCTGGTACGGCCCGAGGGCACTGGCCGTGACCCGCTGGATGGCCCGCGCGAGCCGCCGGTCGACGGGCTCGGGGGGCAGGCCGGGAGCGGCGTACTCACCCGGGGCAGCGTGGACGCCGGGGGTCGGGGCCTGGTGCACGGGGGCGTGGGTCTCGGCGACCTGGTTCTCGGGGACCTGGTTCGGGGAGGGCTGGTTCACCGGGCCGCCTCCGTACGGTCGTGCCGAACTCCGCCGGGCAGATCGGCGGCGGATATCTTCCACCACGGGAACTCCCGGTGGACGGGGTCCGTGGCGGTCTTCTCGGTGCTCCACGACGGGGCCGGGACGGCGCGAACGGTGGAGCGCAGCTGGATCCGCTCCACCGCGCCGTCGAGGCGCTGCTCGTCGAGGCGGAGCATGACGATCCGGCGGACGTAGCTCTCGGAGAGCCGGCCGCGCAGGCCTTCGGGCCGGTGGTCCTCGGTGTGGGTGTTCAGGTAGAAGTCCCACGCCCGGCGGAGCTCGTTCTGCTCCGTGTGGCTGGGGAGGAGGCTGCCGCGGATGGCCTCGGTGTCCTGCGCGGTCAGATCGATCCAGTCGGTGGTGCGCCGTGAGCCGTCGGCGGCGGCGACCTCGGCGCGGACCTGGACGGCGTTGTTCTGCTGGAGCGGGTTGGGCGCGAAGAGCTTCCAGTTCTGCTCGAACTCGGGATATATCCAGTCGTCGACGACCGCTCCGTGCTGCTTGGTCAGCGTGTTCGACGGCGCGACGTGCAGAAACACCATCACGAGATGAACCAGGGCGAAGACGCCGACGGCGGCGAGCGCGACCGCCGCGGTGACCTGGTACGGAAGCGAGAGCGAGGCGATCCCGGGGCCCGTGCGGGGCTCCCGTCCGGTGGCTGGGCGCGCCTCGCGCGCGCCCGCGTCGTCGTACGAGTCCATCCCGCCCCGATCCCCGATCCGTGCACCGCAGTTATCCACAGGGTTGACACCATACGGGCCGCCGACCGACCATTGAAGTCATTCAACCGAACGATCGGTCGGTAGGCCGGCGCGCTAGGGGGTCCGATGACCACAGGGACGTCAGCGACAGCTGCGACCGCGGGCGCACAGGACACACAGTCCGTGCGGGACGCGGCCACGGCGGCGACCCAGGCCGCCTACGAGGCGGTGTTCGACGCCGCCGTCGCCGCCGACGAGCGCATCGAGCCACGCGACTGGATGCCCGACGCCTATCGCGCGTCGCTCGTCCGCCAGATCGCGCAGCACGCGCACTCCGAGATCATCGGAATGCAGCCCGAGGCCAACTGGATCACCCGCGCGCCCTCACTGCGCCGCAAGGCGATCCTCATGGCCAAGGTCCAGGACGAAGCCGGCCACGGGCTGTACCTGTACAGCGCGGCGGAAACCCTCGGCACCAGCCGCGACGAGCTCCTCGACAAGCTCCACTCCGGCCGCCAGAAGTACTCCTCGATCTTCAACTACCCCACGCTGACCTGGGCCGACGTCGGCGCCATCGGCTGGCTCGTGGACGGCGCCGCCATCACCAACCAGGTCCCGCTCTGCCGCTGCTCCTACGGCCCGTACGCCCGCGCGATGGTCCGCGTCTGCAAGGAGGAGTCCTTCCACCAGCGCCAGGGCTACGAAGCCCTGCTCGCCCTCTCCCGCGGCACCGAGGCCCAGCACGCCATGGCCCAGGACGCGGTGGACCGCTGGTGGTGGCCCTCCCTGATGATGTTCGGCCCCCCGGACGACGAGTCGGCGCACTCCGCGCAGTCCATGGCGTGGAAGATCAAGCGCCACTCCAACGACGAGCTGCGCCAGCGCTTCGTCGACATCGCCGTCCCCCAGGCCGAAGCCCTCGGGCTCACCCTCCCCGACCCGGACCTGAGGTGGAACGAAGAGCGCGGGCACTACGACTTCGGTGCCATCGACTGGGCCGAGTTCTGGGACGTCCTCAAGGGCAACGGCCCCTGCAACGAACAGCGGCTCGACAAGCGTCGCCAGGCCCACGAGGACGGCGCCTGGGTCAGGGAAGCCGCCGCGGCATACGCCGACAAGCACACACAGCAGCAGAAGCACGGGGAGGCAGGCGCATGACCACCGACGGATGGCCCCTGTGGGAGGTGTTCGTGCGCTCGCGCCGCGGACTGTCCCACACCCACGCGGGCAGCCTCCACGCGCCGGACGCCGAGATGGCCCTGCGCAACGCCCGCGACCTGTACACCCGCCGCAGCGAAGGCGTCTCGATCTGGGTGGTCCCCTCCGCCGCGATCACCGCCTCCTCGCCCGACGAGAAGGACCCCTTCTTCGAGCCGTCGGCCGACAAGCCCTACCGCCACCCGACCTTCTACGAGATCCCCGAGGGAGTGAAGCACCTGTGACCGCACAGACCACCGCCACCGCGGCCGCAGCCCTCGCCCTCGGAGACGACGCCCTCGTCCTCTCCCACCGCCTGGGGGAATGGGCCGGCAACGCGCCCGTGCTGGAAGAGGATGTCGCCCTCGCGAACATCGCGCTCGACCTGCTCGGCCAGGCACGCATCCTGCTCTCCCTCGTCGGCGACGAGGACGAGCTCGCCTACCTCCGCGAGGAACGGGCCTTCCGCAACACCCAACTGGTCGAGCAGCCCAACGGCGACTTCGCCCACACCATCGCCCGCCAGCTCTACTTCTCCACCCACCAGCGGCTTCTCTACGGCCAGTTGGCCACCGGCGACGGACCCCTGAGCGGACTCGCGGCGAAAGCCGTCAAGGAAGTCGCCTACCACCAGGACCACGCCGAACACTGGACCCTGCGTCTCGGTGACGGCACCCCCGAGAGCCACGACCGGATGCAGCGGGCCTGCGACGCACTCTGGCGCTACACCGGCGAGCTGTTCCAGCCCGTCGACGGCCTCGACGTCGACCACGAAGCCCTGCAGAGCGCCTGGCTCGACTCCGTCACCGCCGTCATCGAAAAGGCCACCCTCACCGTCCCGAGCGGACCCACCACCGGCGCCTGGGCCGCGGGAGCCGGCCGGCAGGGCCTGCACACCGAGCCCTTCGGACGGATGCTCGCCGAAATGCAGCACCTGCACCGCAGCCACCCGGGGGCGACATGGTGACCATGACGGGCCTGGAGCAGGAGCTGAGCCGGATCGCCGGCGCCGTTCCCGACCCCGAGCTGCCCGTCCTCACCCTCGGGGAACTCGGCGTCCTACGCGGCGTCCAGGTCCTCGGCCCGGGCCGCGTCGAGGTCGAGCTGACCCCCACGTACACCGGCTGCCCCGCCATCGAAGCGATGTCCAGCGACATCGAGCACGCGCTGCACGAGCACGGCGTGCCCGACGTCACCGTCGTCACCGTCCTCGCACCCGCCTGGTCGACGGACGACATCAGCGACGAAGGACGGCGCAAACTCGCCGAGTTCGGCATCGCCCCGCCCCGCCCCCAGGGCCCCGCCGGCGGACCCGTCGCCCTCACCCTGGCGATCCGCTGCCCGAACTGCGGCTCCACCGACACCGAACTGCTCAGCCGGTTCTCCTCCACCGCATGCAAGGCGCTGCGCCGCTGCACGGCCTGCCGCGAACCGTTCGACCACTTCAAGGAGTTGTAGATGGTGTCCTCACGCTCCGGACGGGCCGGGTTCCATCCGCTCCGGGTGAGCGAGGTCGAGCAGCTCACGGACGACTCGGTGGCCGTCACCTTCGTCGTCCCGCCCGAGCTGAGCGAGGCCTACCGCCACACCCCCGGCCAGCACCTCGCCCTGCGCCGCACCTCCCAGGACGGCGAAGAGATCCGCCGCACCTACTCGATCTGCGCCGCCGCCACCCCCACGGGCCGGGACCCCGTCCTGCGCGTCGGCATCCGGCTCGTCGACGGCGGCGAGTTCTCCACGTACGCCCTCAAGGAACTGGCCGTCGGCGACACCGTCGAGGTCATGGAACCCATGGGCCGCTTCACTCTCGCCCCCCGCCCCGGACGCTTCGCCGCCATCGTCGGCGGCAGCGGCATCACCCCGGTCCTCTCGATGGCGGCGACCCTCCTCGCAGCCGAACCGGACGCCCGGTTCTGCCTCGTGCGGAGCGACCGCACCGCGTCCTCCACGATGTTCCTCGACGAGGTCGCCGACCTGAAGGACCGCTACCCCGACCGCTTCCAGCTCGTCACCGTGCTCTCCCGCGAAGAGCAGCAGGCGGGCCTCCCGTCCGGACGCCTCGACCAGGAACGACTCACCGGACTGCTCCCCGCACTCCTGCCGGTCGCCGACATCGACGGCTGGTTCCTGTGCGGCCCGTTCGGCCTCGTCCAGAGCGCCGAACACGCCCTGCGCGGACTCGGCGTCGAGCGCACCCGGATCCACCAGGAGATCTTCCACGTCGACGACGGCTCGGCACCCGCCCCGGCACCCCGCGCCGACGCACCCGTCCACGCCACCCTCACCGCCACCCTGCACGGCCGCTCCGGCAACTGGCCGGTAGAGGAAGGCGAGACACTCCTCGACACCGTCCTCCGCGCCCGCGCCGACGCCCCCTACGCCTGCAAGGGCGGAGTGTGCGGCACCTGCCGTGCCTTCCTCGTCGACGGCGAAGTCCGTATGGACCGCAACTTCGCCCTGGAGCCGGAAGAGACCGAGGCCGGATACGTCCTGGCCTGCCAGTCCCACCCGGCCACCGCGGAAGTGGAGCTCGACTTCGACCGCTGAAGGCCCCGCGGCCATTCCCTTCCCCTAGAACCTGTTCTATCTTGACGATCCGTCAGATCGGCAACGGGAGGGCATGGCCGTGGACTTCACCTTCACCGAAGAACAGCAGGCGGCCGTCGAAGCGGCCAAAGCGGTCTTCTCCGACGTCACACCCGACGGCGTACCGAGCCCAGCGCTCACCCCCCACGCCGTCGCCGACGACTTCGACCGACCCCTCTGGTCCCGCCTCGCCGCCTCCGACCTGCTCAGCCTCGTCCTCGCCCCCGACCACGGCGGAGCCGGCCTCGACACCATCACCCTCTGCCTCGTCCTCCGCGAATCCGCCCGCGTCCTCGCCCGCGTACCCCTCCTGGAGACCAGCGCGGTCGCCATGACCATCCAGCGCTACGCCACCGAGGACACAGCAGCCGATCTCCTCCCCCGCGTCGGCCGCGGCGAACTCGTCCTCACCGCCGCCGCCAACGGCCGCACCGGCCACGACCCCGCCGAACTCGCCGTCACCGCCCACCGCGACGGCACCGACTGGATCCTCGACGGCCTCCAGAGCGCCGTCCCCTGGGCCCACGGCGCCGACCGCATCGCCGTCCCCGCCCACACCACCGACGGACACACCGTCCTCGCGCTGCTCCCCCGCACCCACGACGGCCTCACCCTCGCCGAGCAGTACTCCACGAGCGGCGAACTCCTCGCCGAACTCCACCTCGACTCCGTACGCCTCGACAGCGCCGACGTCATCGACACCCACGGCGCCTGGGAATGGCTACGCGGCGTCCTCGCCACCGGAACCTGCGCCCTCGCCCTCGGCCTCGGCGAGAACGTCCTCACCATGACGAGCCAGTACACCGGCAAACGAGAACAGTTCGGCCACCCCGTGGCCACCTTCCAGGCCGTCGCCGTCCAGGCCGCCGACCGCTACATCGACCTGCGCGCCATGGAAGTCACCCTCTGGCAGGCCGCCTGGCGCATCAGCACCGGAGCCGGCGGACCACTGCCCCCCGCCGCGGACATCGCCGTCGCCAAGATCTGGGCATCCGAAGGCGTCCGCCGCGTCGTACAGACCGCCCAACACCTCCACGGAGGCTTCGGCGCCGACACCGACTACCCCCTTCACCGCTACCACGCCTGGGCCAAACAGCTCGAACTCGCCCTCGGCCCCGCCGCCGCCCACGAGGAAGCCCTCGGCGACCTACTGGCCGCCCACCCCCTCGGCTGAACCGCCCCTACAGGACGAAGCCCGGGCTGCCGTCGTTCCCCACGACCGGCCGCCCGGCACCGTCCCAGGCGAGCATCCCGCCGTCGACGTTCACCGCGTCGATCCCCTGCTGCACCAGATACTGCGTGACCTGCGCCGAACGGCCACCCACCCGGCACATCACATACGCGCGACGGCCATCGGCCACCGCCTCGGTCACCTCACCGAACCGCGCCACGAAATCACTCATCGGCACATGCAGCGCGTCCACGACATGACCGGCCGCCCACTCGTCGTCCTCCCGGACATCCAGCACCAGGGCATCGGCCGGCACAGAGGCCGCTTCCACCGAGGGCAGCGGGGCGAAGTTCATGGGACAGGCCTTCTCTCATTCAGAACCGAGCTCTGACGAAAACCTACTGCACCAGTGCGGCCAGCTCCGCCTCACGCTCGGACACCTGCGCCAGCAGCTGCTCGGCGATCTCCTCCAACAGCTGGTCCGGGTCGTCGGGCGCCATCCGCAGCATCGCGCCGATCGCGCTGTCCTCCAGCTCCCGCGCCACCAGCGTCAACAGCTCCTTGCGCTGCGTCAGCCACTCGAGGCGCGCGTACAGCTCCTCGCTCTCACTGAGCCGCTCCTCCTCCGGCACGGGACCCGCGGCCCACTCGGCGGACAGCTCGCGCAGCAGCGCGACGTCACCACGCGCGTACGCGGCGTTCACCCGTGTGATGAAGGCATCGCGCCGCTTGCGCTCGTCCTCGTCCCGCGCCAGATCCGGGTGGGCCTGCCGGGCAAGCTCGCGATACAGCTTCCGGGCCTCCTCGCCGGGCCGGACCCGCTTCGGCGGCTGCACCGGCTGCTCGGTCAGCATCGCGGCGGCCTCGGGAGACAGCCCGTCCGAGTCGATCCAGTCGTGGAAGAGCTCCTCGACGCCGGGCATCGGCATCACGACCGCCCGCGCCTCCTGAGCCCGCCGCAGATCCTCCGGATCCCCGGTCCTGGCCGCCCGCGCCTCGGCGATCTGCGCGTCCAGCTCGTCGAGACGGGTGTACATCGGGCCGAGCCGCTGGTGATGCAGCCGGGAGAAGTTGTCCACCTCGACCCGGAACGTCTCCACCGCGATCTCGAACTCGATCAGCGCCTGCTCGGCGACCCGCACGGCCTTCTCCAGCCGAGCCTCGGGCCGCTCCGCACCGGCGTCACCACGCGGGCTCGCACCCGCGCCCTCGTCCTCGCCCGCACCTGCGCCCGCGTCCGGGTCCACGTCCTGGTCCACGCCCACGTCCTCGCTCCGGTCCGTCACCCCACCAGCCTACGATCCCGTCGGGGGCCCCTCCCCCCTCCCTCCCCCCGCCCCCGTCCCCCCGTCGGCGACGTCAGCCCGTGGTCGGGCAGGCGTCGGCCGTCATACTCCGAGCTCGGCCGCTATACGGCCGTTGTTCACCGCTGTGACCAGGTCGGTGTGGTCTGCCGTCGTGCGGTCGGCGTACGCGACGGCGAAGGCGGCGATCGCCTCGTCGAGCTCCTCGTTCTTTCCGCAGTAGCCGGCTATCAGGCGCGGGTCGGCGCTGTGGGCGTGCGCGCGGGCCAGCAGGGCGCCGGTCATACGGCCGTAGTCGTCGACCTGGTCCGGCGTGAGGGCGGCCGGGTCGACGCTGCCCTTGCGGTTGCGGAACTGGCGCACCTGGAAGGGGCGCCCCTGCACGGTGGTCCAGCCGAGCAGGATGTCGCTGACGACCTGCATCCGCTTCTGTCCCAGGACGACACGCCGTCCTTCGTGGCCCGGGTCCGGGACGGCGAAGCCGACGGCCGGGAGGTGGGGGAGCAGGGCCGAGGGCCGTGCCTCCTTCACCTGGAGGACCAGGGGCTCTCCCCGGTGGTCGAGGAGCAGCACGACATAGGAGCGGGTGCCGACGCTGCCGGTGCCGACGACGCGGAAGGCGACGTCGTGGATGGCGTACCGGGCGAGCAGCGGCAGCCGGTCCTCGGAGACGGTGGCCAGGTAGTCGCCGAGGGAGGCGGCGACCGCCGCGGCTTCCTGGTCCGGTACGCGGCGCAGTACCGGCGGTGCGTCCACGAAGCGCCGGCCTCCGCCTTCGGTGTCGGTCACGGACTCGGTCGACTTGGCGGCGAAGCGTGCGCTGGTGTTGTTCCTGGCCTTCTCCGAGACCCGTTCGAGGGTGCCGAGCAGGTCGCGGGCGTCGGTGTGGGAGACGAGTTCTTCGTCGGCGATGGCGTTCCAGGCGTCGAGGGCGGGCAGCTTGGCGAGCAGGCGCATCGTGCGTCGGTAGGCGCCGACGGTGTCGAAGGCGGCGGCCCGGCAGGTGTCCTCGCTCGCTCCCGCTTCCCGTCCGGCGAGCACCAGGGAGGTGGCGAGTCGCTTGAGGTCCCATTCCCAGGGGCCGACGACGGTCTCGTCGAAGTCGTTGAGGTCGATGACGAGGCGGCCGCGTGCGTCCCCGTAGAGGCCGAAGTTGGCCGCGTGGGCGTCGCCGCATATCTGGGCGGCGACGCCGGTGACGGGGGAGCCGACGAGGTCGTGGGCCATGAGTCCGGCGGAGCCGCGCAGGAACGCGAAGGGGCTGGCGGCCATTCTGCCGACGCGTATCGGTGCGAGTTCCTTCACGCGGTCGCGGCTGGATTCCTCGACGGCGCGGACGGCGTCGGGCCGGTCATCGGTGAGGGCGAGCGTGCTGTGGGTGGAGCGCGGGACGCGCTCGCGCAGTGCCTTGCCCTCTTCCTTGGGTGTGTCCGTCGCCCCTGCGGCTGCGCGATGTGCGAACCCGGGCACGTGCGGAACGCGTCCGCTGTCCGTGCCTCGCTGTTCCGGTACGGCTGCCCGGATCTCGCCCATGGGACGTCCTCCCCCGACTTGGTGTGGCGCTGCCCAACATCAACTGGGCATGACGGTACCGCCGGGTCCTGCGGCCCGTCTTCCCCTGTGGACAACGGCCTGTGGACAACACGGGTCCGAACGCTCAGACCCCGACGGCCTCCTCCAGCTCCTCCTCGAGCTCCTCTTCCTGCTCCTGTTCGGCTTCCTTTTCCGTCAGCTGCCGCGCGGGTGCGACGGCGGGTCGTCGGCGCGCTTCGGTCACCGCCGCGATGGCGATGAGGGCGAGTCCGGCGAGGAACCACAGGGTGAGGACGAGGAGGTGTCCGCCGAGTGCGTGGCCGGCGAAGTAGACGTGGCTGCGGACGCCCTCGACGAAGCCGGCGCCGTTCCAGAAGGCGTGCAGGGCGGCGAAGAGGCCGGGTTGGAGTTCGGGGCGGTAGATGCCGCCGGAGCTGGTGAAGTTGAGCATGACGAACAGGACCATCACGCCGAGGGTGGTCCAGCGGCGCAGGAAGGTGTGGAGGCCGACGCCGATCAGCAGGATGCCGGCCGAGTACAGCCATGACATGGCCCAGACTCCGCCGAGTCCGTGGTCGACGAGGTGGAACATCGGTCCGGCGAAGACGGTGCCGATGAGGCTGACGGCGAGCGACATTCCGGCGGCGAGCAGGGCGCGGGTCCGCAGGGGGAGGACGGCGCCCGCGCCGCCGATGACGGCGACGGAGGCGTACGAGCCGATGCTGAGGGCGACCAGCAGGAAGAAGATGCCCTGTCCTGTGGGGTCGCCGTCGGAGACCGGGGCGACGTCGGTGACCTTCAGGGGCTCGTCCTGTCCTGCGGCGACCTTGGTGAAGACCTTCTCGACGGCCATGGCGCTGGTGTCCGATGAGGCGGAGGCGACGAGCAGTTCGGGGTGGGCGCCGGGGATGTAGGCGCCGTAGGAGGTTTGTTCGCGCAGTGCGGTGACGGCGGTCTGCCGGTCGGCGACGGTACGGACGTCGAGGGCGCCGGCGCTCTTGTCGTGGAGGGTCTGGGCGAGGACCTGGGTGGTCGGGCCGGAGCCGACGACGTCGACGCGCAGGTCGTGGGGTTGGGGGGCGTGGAAGGCGCCGAGGTAGGCGAGTCCCATGCCGACGCACATGAGGAGCGGGGTGAGCAGATGCCGGAGCACGTGCCGTAGCGCGGCCGTCGGTGCCGTTGCCGATCCCGGAGCCGTCGCTCCCGCTGATGCCGATCCTGCGGTCCCTGCGGGCACGAGCACCTCCATGGTTGGCTTTTGCAACTAAACAACCGTTGTACTATACAACTGAAATATTAGCGAGCAAACCGGGACCCCAAGGAGCGCACCATGACCGACGCCCCGCGCGAGACATCGGTCGACACCATCCAGCGGGAGCTGACGGCCTTCGCCCGCCGGGCCCGCGCCGCGGCCGCCCGGCTCCATCCCGAGCTCCCGCTCGTCTCGTACACACTGCTTTCGCACATCGTCGACCAGCAGGGCTGCCGCGCCACCGATCTCGCCGCCCACTATCTGCTGGACAAGTCGACGGTCAGCCGCCAGGTCGCCGGCCTGGAGAAGCTCGGCCTGGTCGAGCGTCGACCGGACCCGGAGGATCACCGGGTCCAGGTGCTGCACCCGACGGAGGCGGGCACCCGCATCCTCGCCTCGACCCAGGCGAGCCGACGCGCCGCCTACCAGGAACGCCTCAAGGACTGGTCGGCCGAGGACCTCTCCCGATTCGCCACGTACCTGCTCCGCTACAACGCGGCCGGCCCGGTCCCACTCCCCGACAGCCCCGTCCCGCTCCCCGACAGCCCCGCCGCCCCTCACACGACAAGCGCCTAGCCAGAGCTCAGAGGTCAGAGGTCAGAGCCCCGCGTCGCGCGCCAGCAGCGCCGCCTGCACCCGGTTCTCGCACCCCAGCTTGGCGAGGATCCGGCTGACGTACGTCTTCACGGTGGCCTCGCTCATGTGCAGGCGCCGCCCGGCGTCCGCGTTGGACAGCCCCTCCCCGAGCAGCGCGAGCACCTCGCGTTCCTTCTCGCTCAGCGCCGCCACCCGCGCCCTCGCCTGCTCGGCGCGGGCCACTTCCCGCCCCGAGGCCAGCTGTTCCACGACGTGCCGCGTGGCGGCGGGCGAGAGATAGGCGTCTCCCGCCGCCGCGGCCCGTACCGCCCGGATCAGCTCGGCAGGCGCCGTGTCCTTGAGCAGGAAGCCGGCGCCGCCGTGTTCCAGGGCCCGCAGAACGTTCTCCCGTTCGCCGAAGGTCGTGAGCACGATCACCTTCGTCGAGGGTGCCGCCCGGCGCAGTTCGGGCAGTGCGGAGAGGCCGTCGAGGACCGGCATCTGGATGTCGAGGAGGACGACGTCCGCGGTGTGCGCGCGGGCCTGCTCGACCGCATCCCGCCCGTTCACGGCCTCCGCCACCACCTCGATGTCCTGGTCCGAGGTGAGGATCATCCGGATTCCGGCCCTGATCAGCGGCTCGTCATCGGCGATCACGACCCTGATGCGCTGCCCTGCCACAGCTTCTCCCCAACGGCTACCGATTCGGGCGGGCCAGCGTTAGCGCTTGACCTCGTACGACTTCTTCTCGATCAGCTTGCCGTCCTTGAAGCAGAACCGGAAAACCGGCTCGGTCTCCATGTCCTTGCCGACCTCCGAGGACATGAGGACCAGGCACTTCGAACCCTCGGGCTCCTCGGGGCCCTTGCCGTGCAACCCGGTGGTGGCGATGGTGTCGCCGGAGGGCAGCTGGTCGCGCACCTCCTGCTCGGCCGCGCCGACCTTGACCTTCTCGTACTCGGCCGGGTCGATCATCCCCTCGCGCATCGACCCCATCAGGAAGTAGATGCCGAAGCCCCCTGCCACCAGCAGCAGAACCAGCGCGGCGAACGCTATCCCGCATCCCAGCGCGATCCCGCCACCCGTGCTCCTGCCCCCGCGCGTCGCCATCGCCAGCTCCCGTTCCGTGAACGTCCGGTCGGCCGGTCCGACCGTGACCGGACCAAGGTCGCCGACCGGATGCCGCGTCGACTGCTGCCGGAAGTCGTCGGCCGCATCGACCAAAGGCGCTGTTTCGACCAGGGGCGCCGCGTCGACCACCCCGTAGGGGAGTACGCCGGCGACCCTGAACCCGCCGCCGTCGGCCGGGCCCGCGTGGACCATGCCGCCGACGAGCCGGGCCCGCTCGTACAGCCCGGTCAGCCCCTGCCCGCCGCTCACCACGTCCCGCGGCGGGTCGGCGACCGGTTCGTTGCCGATCTCGACGACGAAGGAGTCCGGCTCGTACCGCACCTCGACGTCGATCGGCGCCCCCGGCGCGTACTTGTAGGCGTTGGTGAGTGCCTCCTGGACGATCCTGTACGCGGCGTGGTCGGCGGCCGGCGGGAGGGGCTGGTACTCCCCGAGCCGCCGTAGCTCCACCTTGTTCCCGGCGGCCCGTGCCGCCTCGACGAGCCCCTCGATACCGGCGGTCCCCCGCGCCGCCCGTCCCGATTCGTCGCCGGCCCGTACGGGCGCCGCGAGCGCCTCCGCCGGGGCTTCGATGCCGTCGCGCAGGATGCCGACGACCTCGCGCAGTTCGTGCATCGCTGTCACCGACGCGTTGCGCAGGACCCCGACCGCCTCTCGCTGCCGGTCGGTCAGCTCGCGGTCGACCTCGAGGGCTCCGGTGTGCACGGAGATGAGGGCGAGTTGGTGTCCGAGGCTGTCGTGCATGTCCTGGGCGATGCGCTGGCGTTCCCGGAGCCGGGCCGACGAGGCGACCATCACGCGTTCCCGCAGCAGCTGGGCGTTGTGCTCCTGCAGCGCGTGCAGCAGGGTCCGTCGCTGGGTCCAGTACCGGTTGGCGAGGCCGGGTGCCAGCGTCGTCCCCAGGTAGTACAGCGTCGACATGAACACGACGGTCAGCGTCCGGTGCAGGTCCCAGATGTCCAGCAGGGACGTGGCGATGTTCAGTACGTACGCGACGGTGAAGGCGATCAGCGCCCGGCCGGCGCCGGCGATGTACCGGCCTGCGGACCAGCCGACGAGGATCAGCAGCACCAGGAAGCCGGGCAGGAGGGGCGCGAGGCCGCCGGTGAAGATGAGCGTGGTGGAGGGCAGTCGGCGGCGCAGCAGCGACAGGACGGCGGCGCCCAGCGCCACTGCGGCGAGCTGCCATCCTTCCCCGCCGGCGAGTTCCTCCGTGCCGGCGGCCAGCAGCGCCATGACGACGGCGAGCACCACTTCGCCGGCGGTCCTGCGCCGCGACCACATGCCGGGCGTCGCGAACCATGTCCAACCGGCGCCGATCCCGGCCCTGCTCTTCGAAGTCGCGTCCACGGTCGCACCCTAGGCAGCGCCCACCCGGCGCCGCGGCTCTCTTTCGTCGCTGCCCGGCGCGACGAACGTCTCACCCGGCAGCCCGCCCGACGCCGAGACGCCTCACCCGCAGCGCCCGCCGACCGCGCCGGACGTCGATCGGTGAGCACACGTCCCCAACACGCGGAAGCCCCGTAGGTCGATGACCTACGGGGCTTCCGTCTCGTGCGCGAGGGGGGAGTTGAACCCCCACGCCCTTGCGGGCACTGGAACCTGAATCCAGCGCGTCTGCCTATTCCGCCACCCGCGCATTGGGTGTGCTCCGGGCTCCCTCACCTTTTCGGTGCGATCGCCTGGCGACATCTGAAGATTAGCACGTCGCAGACCGTGGATTCACATCCGTTTGTTTGACCCCCTCCTCGAACGAACAGGGACAGACGGAGACCCGGACCGGCGCGGATGCCGGGACAGAGGTGGGCACGGATGCACGGATCCACAGAGAGAGGAGGGACACTCGGCGTGAACGAGGAGCCGACGGGTAACGGGAGGAACGGGGCGGACCACCCCCCGCCGCCCTGCCCGGTCCACCTGCTCGCTCGCCGGGTGCGGGACACTGTCCACAGGCCGCCTCTACGATCCATGGGGAAGGTCTGTGAGAGGTGACACTCGTCCACAGGGCAGAGAAGGGGAACCAGCCGATTTCCCGACGCGTGGATACGATCAGTAAGCAGTACCAGGACGACAACGACGGAGGAGGTGCCCCATGGGAGTCCTGAAGCGTTTCGAACAACGGCTCGAAGGTCTGGTCAACGGCACCTTCGCCAAGGTCTTCAAGTCCGAGGTCCAGCCCGTCGAGATCGCGGGCGCTCTCCAGCGTGAGTGCGACAACAACGCGACGATCTGGAACCGCGAGCGGACCGTCGTCCCCAACGACTTCATCGTCGAGCTGAGCACGCCGGACTACGAGCGCCTCAGCCCGTACTCGGGCCAGCTCGGCGACGAGCTCGCCGGCCTGGTCAGGGACTACGCGAAGCAGCAGCGCTACACCTTCATGGGCCCGATCAAGGTCCACCTGGAGAAGGCCGACGACCTCGACACCGGTCTGTACCGGGTGCGCAGCCGCACTCTCGCGTCGAGTTCGTCACAGCACTCGGCACCGCAGCAGGCCCCGGCCGGCCCCTCGCAGGGCCGCGCGCCGGGTGGCTACGGCTATCCGCCGGCCGGTGCTCCGCCGATGCCCGCGGCCCCGCCGCCGGGCGCCGGTGCTCCGCGCCCCGGCCAGGCGCCCGCCGCCGGCCGTCCCACCGCCGGTGGCCCCGGCCCCATGCCCTCCTCCGGCGCCCAGGTGCGCCGGTGGATCGAGATCAACGGCACCCGCCATCAGATCTCTCGCCCGACCCTGGTCCTTGGCCGCAGCACCGACGCGGACGTGAGGATCGACGATCCCGGCGTCTCCCGCCGGCACTGCGAGATCCGGACCGGAACGCCCTCGACGATCCAGGATCTCGGATCCACCAACGGCATCGTGGTGGACGGGCAGCACACCACCCGCGCTACGCTCCGCGACGGCTCGCGGATCGTCGTGGGCAGCACCACCATCGTTTACCGGCAAGCCGAAGGGTGAAGCGGGGGCAATGTCAGAGCTGACCCTGACGGTCATGCGGCTGGGTTTCCTGGCCGTTCTGTGGCTGTTCGTGATCGTGGCCGTCCAGGTCATCCGCAGCGACCTGTTCGGCACGCGTGTCACGCAGCGCGGTTCGCGCCGCCAGGACGCCCGTCCGCAGCAGAATCCGCGACAGCAGGCTGCCGCGCCGCCTCAGCAGCGCGGGCAGCAGAACGCGGGCGGTGGGCGGCAGCGCCGCGGCGCCCCGACCAAACTCGTCGTCTCCGAGGGCACCCTCACCGGCACGACGGTCGCCCTGCAGGGGCAGACCATCACGCTGGGGCGTGCCCACGATTCGACGATCGTGCTGGACGACGACTACGCCTCCAGCCGCCATGCCAGGATCTACCCGGACCGGGACGGCCAGTGGATCGTCGAGGATCTCGGGTCCACCAACGGCACGTATCTCGACCGGACCCGCCTCACCACCGCCACGCCGATTCCGCTGGGCGCGCCGATCCGCATCGGCAAGACCGTCATCGAGCTGCGGAAGTAGTGCCACGTCATGTATGAGTGCGAGCGGAGCGAGCGGGCCGAGGCGGTCCACACGGTGGGCCGCGCGGCGGACCGTGGGGTACCGGCCGTGTCCCGGCACGGGCTCCCGACCGGAGGGTGGGCAGTGTGGCTCGAGACCGGCTGTACCCCGAGGCGACGTCGACAGGGCAGGTGCGCATGAGCCTGTCACTGCGCTTCGCCGCCGGGTCGCACAAGGGCATGATCCGCGAGGGCAACGAGGACTCCGGCTACGCCGGTCCCCGGCTGCTCGCCATCGCCGACGGCATGGGCGGCCAGGCCGCCGGTGAGGTCGCCTCCTCCGAGGTGATCTCGACGTTGGTCACCCTCGACGACGACGTCCCCAGTTCGGACATCCTCACCTCGCTCGGTGCGGCGGTGCAGCGTGCCAACGACCAGCTGCGGATGATGGTCGAGGAGGACCCCCAGCTGGAGGGCATGGGCACGACGCTCACCGCCCTGCTGTGGACGGGCCAGCGCCTCGGTCTGGTGCACGTCGGCGACTCGCGGGCGTACCTGCTGCGCGACGGGGTGCTCACGCAGATCACGCAGGACCACACCTGGGTGCAGCGCCTCGTCGACGAGGGCCGGATCACCGAGGAAGAGGCCACGACCCATCCGCAGCGTTCGCTGCTGATGCGGGCGCTGGGCAGCGGCGACCATGTCGAGCCCGACCTGTCGATCCGTGAGGTCCGGGCCGGCGACCGGTATCTGATCTGTTCCGACGGGCTGTCCGGAGTCGTCTCCCATCAGACGATGGAGGACACCCTCGCCAGCTATCAGGGTCCGCAGGAGACCGTGCAGGAGCTGATCCAGCTCGCGCTGCGCGGCGGTGGCCCCGACAACATCACGGTGATCGTCGCCGACGTCCTCGACGTCGACGGCGGTGACACGCTCGCCGGTCAGCTCAGCGACACCCCGGTGATCGTCGGCGCGGTCGCCGAGAACCAGGTGCAGCCCTCGGACGGCGGGGCGATGCAGACACCGGCCGGCCGTGCCTCCGGGCTCGGCCGTCCCGCGCCGCACCAGCAGCCCCCGGCGGGCGGCTTCGGTCCGCCCGGCAGCGGCGACGACCACGGGTACGGCGGGATGCCCCCGCAGGGCTCGTTCGGGTCGTACGACGACGAGGACTTCACCAAGCAGCGCGGCGGCCGCAAGTGGCTGAAGCGGAGCTTCTTCCTGATCCTGGCGCTGGCCGTGCTCGGCGGCGGTGCGTACGGCGGCTACCGCTGGACGCAGACGCAGTACTACGTCGGCTCCAACGAGGAGCACGTGGCGCTGTACCGGGGCATCAGCCAGGACCTGGCCTGGGTCTCGCTGTCGGAGGTGGAGAAGGATCACCCCGAGATCGAACTCAAGTACCTGCCGGCGTACCAGCGCAAGCAGGTCGAGGACACGATCGCCGGCGGCAGCCTCGGCAAGGCGCAGACGAAGATCGCGGAGCTTTCGGCGCAGGCCTCGGCCTGCAAGAAGGCCGAGCAGCGCCGTGAGGCCGCCGACAAGGCCGCGGACCAGGCGAGCAAGCCGCCCGCCGACGGTTCCACCCCCGAATCCAAGCCCACCACAGCCGCTCCCTCCCCGGGCCCCACCCTCACGGAGGACGAGCAGAAGCTGGCCTCGAACTGCGGCAAGCAGTAAGCACCCGTAGGAGGCCTTCACCACCATGAGCGTTGTCACCAACACGACCACCATCGGCGCGATCGAGGCGCCGAGCCGCCGCAACACCGAGCTGGCGCTGCTGGCGTTCGCCGTCGTCATCCCGGTGTTCGCCTATCTGAACGTCGGCCTGGCGATCGACGGCAAGGTGCCCGCGGGAATGCTCGGGTACGGGCTCGGCCTCGGCCTGCTCGCGGGCGTCGCGCACCTCGTGGTGCGCAAGTTCGCGCCGTACGCGGACCCGCTGCTGCTGCCGCTGGCGACCCTGCTGAACGGGATGGGTCTGGTGCTGATCTGGCGCCTGGACCAGTCGCCGCGCATCATCTCCCGGTACAAGACGTTCACCCCGGACGCGCCCAGCCAGATGCTGTACTCGGCGATCGCCGTCGCGATGTTCGTGGGTGTGCTACTGGTCCTGAAGGACCACCGGGTGCTCCAGCGCTACACGTACATCTCGATGGTGGCGGCCCTCGTGCTGCTGCTGCTGCCGCTGGTGCCGGGCCTGGGTGCCGATGTCTTCGGCGCCAAGATCTGGATCAGCGTCGCCGGATTCTCCATCCAGCCCGGCGAGTTCGCCAAGATCATCCTGGCGGTCTTCTTCTCCGGCTATCTGATGGTGAAACGGGACGCGCTGGCGCTGGCCAGCCGCCGGTTCATGGGGCTCTATCTGCCGCGTGGCCGTGACCTCGGCCCGATCCTCACGATCTGGGCCGTCAGCCTTCTCATCCTGGTCTTCGAGAACGACCTCGGTACGTCGCTGCTGTTCTTCGGCATGTTCGTGATCATGCTGTACGTGGCGACGGAGCGGACCAGCTGGGTCGTCATGGGTCTGCTGATGTCCACCGCGGGTGCGGTCGTCGTCGGCTCCACGGCCGGTCACGTCAAGTCCCGTGTGGCCGCCTGGCTCGACCCGTTCGAGTGTCTGAAGACGGCGCCCGAGGGCTCCAACATGGCCGCCGCCTGTGACCAGATGACCCAGGTGCTGATGTCGTTCGGTTCCGGCGGCATCCTGGGCACCGGCCTCGGCCAGGGCAACTCGGACCTGATCGGCTTCGCCGCCAACTCCGACTTCATCTTCGCCACGGTCGGCGAGGAGCTCGGCCTGGCCGGCGTCATGGTCTTCCTGCTCCTGTACGGCCTGATCATCGAGCGGGGCGTCCGTACGGCCCTCGCGGCCCGCGACCCCTTCGGCAAGCTGCTCGCGATGGGCCTGTCCGGCGCCTTCGCGCTCCAGGTCTTCGTCGTCGCCGGCGGTGTGATGGGCCTCATCCCGCTGACCGGTATGACCATGCCGTTCCTCGCGTACGGCGGTTCGTCCGTGATCGCCAACTGGGCCCTGATCGGCATCCTGATCCGGATCAGCGACACCGCGCGCCGCCCGGCGCCCGCCCCCGCCCCGTCCCCCGACGCCGAGATGACCCAGGTGGTCCGACCGTGAACAAGCCCCTGCGCCGGGTCGCGATCTTCTGCGGCCTGCTGGTCCTCGCCCTGCTGCTCCGTGACAACTGGATCCAGTACGTCCGCGCCGACGAGCTGAACGCGCACCCGAAGAACCGGCGCGTCACGATCGAGCGGTACGCGAACGAGCGCGGCAACATCATCGTGGACGGCAAGCCGATCACGGGCTCGGTCGACTCCCAGGACCCGTACTACCGGTTCAAGCGGACCTACGTCGACGGCCCCATGTGGGCCCCGGTGACCGGGTACGCCTCGCAGGCGTACGACGCCAACCAGATCGAGAAGATCGAGGACGGCATCCTCACCGGCAACGACGACCGGCTCTTCTTCGACCGCACGCTGTCGATGTTCACAGGCGACAAGAAGAAGGGCGGCAACGTCGTCACGACGCTGAGCGGCGCCGCCCAGAAGGCCGCCTTCGAGGGGCTCGGCAGCAAGACGGGCGCGGTCGTGGCCATCGAGCCGAGCACCGGCAAGATCCTCGCGCTCGCCTCGACCCCGTCGTACGACCCCTCGTCCTTCGCCGGCTACTCCAGCAAGGACGAGAAGGCGTGGATCGCGCTGGAGAAGGACAAGAGCAAGCCGAAGCAGAACCGCGCCCTGCGCGAGATCTACCCGCCCGGCTCCGTCTTCAAGGTCGTCACGGCGGCCGCGGCGCTGGAGAACGGCAAGGTCACCGACATCAACGCGGCGACGGACACGCCGGAGCCGTACAAGATCCCGCTCTCCACCAAGCCCATGATCAACCACTCCGGCGGGTGCGAGCACGCCAGCCTGAACAAGGCGCTTGAGGTCTCCTGCAACTCGGTGTTCGCCAAGCTCGGTGACGAGGTCGGCCGCGACAAGATGGCCGAGATGGCCGAGAAGTTCGGCTTCAACGCCGAGCAGTTCACGCCGGTCCGCTCGGCCGCCTCCGTCTACGACAAGAAGGCCGACCGCGGCGGAAACGCGCTCTCCTCGATCGGTCAGTTCAACACCGCGACGACCCCGCTGCAGATGGCCATGGTCACGGCCGCGATCGCCAACGACGGCAAGCTGATGAAGCCGTACATGGTCGACAAGCTGGTGGCGCCGAACCTCGACGTGATCAAGCAGAACGAGCCGGAGGAGATGAGCCGCCCGGTCTCGCCCGAGAACGCGCAGCTGCTCCAGCAGATGATGGAGAACGTCGTCTCGAACGGCACCGGCGGCAAGGCCGACCTGAACATGAGCGGCGTGAAGGTCGGCGGCAAGACGGGTACGGCCCAGCACGGCGAGAAGAACGCCAAGCGCCCCTACGCGTGGTTCATCTCATACGCGAAGACCGACCAGGGCGCCCCGGTCGCGGTCGCGGTTATCGTCGAGGACTCGGCGGGCACGGACCGCGAGGACATCAGCGGTGGCGGCCTCGCCGCCCCGATCGCCAAGGCCGTGATGAAGGCGGTAGTGAAGAGCAGGAGCTGACCTTTCGGCCGGGCACCGGCCAGGTACCGGTCAGGTATCAGGTGCCGGTCCGGGGCGGTTCGCCTTCCCGTGGCCGGTAGCGTATGCGCGAACAGCACACCGCCGGACCACACACGGGTGCGGTCGGGACAGACGGAGAGGGCTGGATCAGTTATGGAAGAGCCGCGTCGCCTCGGCGGCCGGTACGAGCTGGGCTCGGTGCTCGGCCGTGGTGGCATGGCGGAGGTCTACCTCGCCCACGACACCCGGCTCGGCCGCACCGTCGCCGTGAAGACGCTGCGGGCCGACCTCGCCCGCGACCCGTCCTTCCAGGCCCGGTTCCGCCGTGAGGCCCAGTCGGCCGCCTCGCTCAACCACCCGGCGATCGTCGCTGTCTACGACACCGGCGAGGACTACGTCGACGGGGTCTCCATCCCGTACATCGTGATGGAGTACGTCGACGGCTCGACCCTGCGTGAGCTGCTGCACTCCGGGCGCAAGCTGCTGCCCGAGCGCACGCTCGAGATGACGGTCGGCATCCTCCAGGCGCTGGAGTACTCGCACCGCGCCGGCATCGTGCACCGTGACATCAAGCCGGCGAACGTCATGCTGACGCGGACCGGCCAGGTCAAGGTCATGGACTTCGGCATCGCGCGCGCCATGGGCGACTCGGGCATGACCATGACGCAGACCGCGGCCGTCATCGGCACGGCGCAGTACCTCTCCCCGGAGCAGGCCAAGGGCGAGCAGGTCGACGCCCGCTCCGACCTGTACTCCACCGGCTGCCTGCTGTACGAGCTGCTGACCGTCCGGCCGCCGTTCGTCGGCGACTCCCCGGTCGCGGTCGCGTACCAGCATGTCCGCGAGGAGCCGCAGGCGCCGAGCAACTTCGACCCCGAGATCACGCCGTCGATGGACGCCATCGTCCTGAAGGCGCTGGTCAAGGACCCCGACTACCGCTACCAGTCCGCGGACGAGATGCGTGCCGACATCGAGGCCTGCCTCGACGGGCAGCCGGTCGCCGCGGCCGCGGCGATGGGCGCGGCAGGGTACGGAGGCGGCTACGGCGGCGGGTACGGCGGCTACGCGTCGGACGACCAGCCGACGACCGCGCTGCGCCAGGCCGACCCGGCCGGCCAGACGTCGATGCTTCCCCCGATGAACCCGGACGACGGCGGCTACGGCTACGACGACCGCCCGGACCGCCGCCGCCAGAAGAAGTCGAACACCTCGACGATCCTGCTGGTGCTCGCGGGCATCCTGGTGCTGGTGGGCGCGATCCTCATCGGCCAGGCGATCTTCGACGACAAGAAGGGCACGGACCAGGTGTCCGTGCCTCAGCTGGTCGGCCACACGCTCGAGGAGGCCAACGGCCTGGCGACCAACGCCCAGGTCAAGGTCACCCAGGCGGGCGCGGAGCGGTGCGAGCAGCCCAAGGGCAAGATCTGCAGCCAGACGCCGGTGTCCGACGGCACGGCGAAGATGGACGTCGGCGCCACGGTCTCGGTGATCGTCTCCGAGGGCGCGCCGCAGATCGAGGTACCGGACGTCGTCGAGAAGTCCCAGGAGACGGCGGAGCAGTCGCTCAAGGACAAGGGCTTCAAGGTCAAGATCGCGTTCGAGGAGTCCGAGGAGGAAGCCGGCCGTGTCCTGAAGCAGGACCCGACGGGCGGCTCCAAGGCTGAGCAGAACGCCGAGGTCACGATCACGGTGGCGAAGAAGAAGCAGACCCCGCTTCCGGACGTCACCGGGCGGGACGTCAACGTCGCCATCCAGCAGCTCAACGCGCTCGGGTTCACCAACATCGCCCAGCAGCAGGAGGACTCGCAGCAGCCTGCCGGCACGGTCACCGGTCAGACGCCCGAGGGTCAGACGCAGCAGCCCAAGGACGTCCAGATCACGCTGAAGGTCTCCAAGGGCCCGCAGCAGACGCAGCAGCCCGTCCCGAGCCTCTTCGGCCTGACTCTGGACCAGGCCCGCGCCCAGCTGTCCGCGGCCGGCTACCAGCTCGGCAACGTGGACGGCTCGAACGACCCGAACGCCCGCATCAAGGAGCAGGACGTCCAGGCGGGCACGGTGGGCCAGCCCAACCAGGCGATCAACGTGAAGATGTTCGGCAACAACGGCGGCATCTTCGACTAGCGACCGCGCGCGAAGGCAGTAAGGGGAGGGCCCCGGCATCCATGA